>JBEBUO010000069.1:0-10779 GCA_040393285.1 Taibaiella helva
TTGGGCGGTAGGAATGGCTTGTTGCATCGTCACAGCAACAGTAAAGGTCTTAAATGGCCGACAAAACTTTAGATATAATCGGATGTACGACTGACGTGCCGGTTATCAGGTATGCCTGACTTTCAGATAGCACAGAGGTATGCTTTTCAAAAATGATTTCTTCTTTCGCGCTTGGTAAGGCGCCTCCTGGTATGATGGGATATGTTCTCCCGGATAGGCTATCTGTTTGTTCATTTTCCTAAATACACTTTTATGTCGGCTCCTGCTATTACGCCCAAGCTGTATAAATCTTTACAGGGACTGGTGCATTTTTCCTCTCCTTACCTAAGCCGGGAGGATATACGCGATTTACTTGCTGATCTTATTGTGCAGCAGGCTGGTAGGGGTACGGCCGGGTTTATTTTCGATGTGTTGCCCCAGGTGGATAAAATGTTTGATTTTGTGGCTGCCGCTGCCGCCGAATTACAACAGCCGTCGGTGGAAACGGCGGAACCCGGCCCCGGGGGTCTGCATGAGATTATAGAATGGATAGCGGGCATGCTGAACCCGGTTTGCATTTACCGGGCCAGTCCCCTGGTGGGCGCAGAAAGCCAGGCGTTCAGTTTGCTGATTGCCATGCCAACGACGGCCAATAAAAGACTGTCGGACTATTCAAGTGTCATCAATACGGTATGTCTGCAGGCCCGGGAAATAAATTATACTTTGTGCAAAATAGGACAGCTTAGGAAGTATGTTGAGGTGGGCAGTATTTTTCATATCAGTGCCTGTACAGCTGAGCATCTGCTTTACTATAATGGCCGTGAGCCTTTGCCCGATTGTAGTCATGTAGCTGTTGAAAGTGTGAAGGAGTGCGCAATGGCGCGGTTTACGACGGGTTATTGTCGCGGGCGGGCGTTTGCCGACGGGGCCAGGTACTATTTGGAACATGGTCAATACGAAATGGTGCCGTTCATGTTGCATCAGGCTATTGAGCTCACCTTGCTCCATGCGGTGATAGCCATCAGCAGGGTGGGCATACATGATCATTCTATCAGTAACCTGCTTAAGCATTGCGGCCGTTTTGCACCTCCGATAACCAAGTTGTTTCCTGGCGATGAAAAGACCGAAACCAGGCTAATTGCTTTCCTGGAAGCATCGTATCTTGATGCCCGCTATAGTGATCATTACGAGGTTGTTGAGGAACAGCTAACAACTTTGTGCCATTGGGCTGATGTGTTGCTACCTGCTACGCAAGCTATCGTATGTGAGCTCATAAACGGGTTTGATCCGGTGCAACAGCATGGCGTCATACAAACGTCTGAGTTGCCGAAGCCTGAGGCTATTACTTAAGTACAGACAGTGCGGAGGTAAGTGCTTTAAATGCACTTGCATCGGCCTGCCGGTTTAGTTGCACCCTGGCGCCAAGAGCGCGATATGCCCCCCGTCGGGGATGAAACCGTAATTCCGGGCTATTACCCAATCAATTTGCTGCGGTAGCCGTCTTATAGATGAAGATTATGATGCTTAATTCTTTTATTGTACTTTAAAACCCCGTTTATATGATAAGCATGCGTGTGCGCCTTGGCTTAAGCCTGCTATTTGCCTGCCTGCTCCTAAGCTGCCAGCAGGAACCTGTACCTTGCATGGAAACGACGGAATTGGGTAATGATGGCCATTTGACAGACATAAGTAGTTTACAGACGGATGCGCCGGAGTTTTTAGACTCTATTAATGCTTATCCGCAGCTACAGGTGGCTAAGCTGATGCAGCAGGGTGAAAATTTAAGGATGGATTGTAATGTCTTTCATGAAAATGTACGCTTGTTCTTTGCCTCCTATAACCTGCTTAAAAATAGGACTACCGGAAGTATTCATGCTGTGGGCCGCAATCAGGTAAGTTATGCGCTGAATATAGATCTGGCACCTTCAATACCCGGAGCGGATGCTGTAGCGGCGGCACGCCAGGAAATGGATTTCGGTATCAGTTGCCTGACTTATACCCTGGGTGTGATCGAAGACGAGGCGGGTGCTTATGTGCTCATCTGGTTTGTAGCTCCGGAGGAAAATGCAGCACGTTTTGTGATGTTGGATGCCCAGACTAATGAAGTGCTTCGGGTAGTTACCGGTACCTGGGAATAGGCCAGGGATGCGGATCAGAGCCGATCCCAAGGGCCATGTTTTATTATATGGTTCAGGTATTGACAAAAAAATAGCGCAGGAAACAATTCCTGCGCCTTCACTCTGCCCACGACCCGGGCGTTATCGTTTTTATCCTAAGTAAGATTTCAGGGAGCCGCTGTAACGTGCTTTTTGTAAGCGTTTGATGGCGCGTTCCTTGATCTGCCGAATGCGTTCTTTGGTCAGGTCGTATTTCTGACCAATTTCTTCTACGGAGGGGCCGCTATCGCCTTCGAGTCCGAAATAAGCAGAGATGATTTCGGCTTCGCGCACACTCAGTGACTTCAATATGCGCTGGATTTCTGCTTTCAGCGAATCTTTCATTACAGTATCGTCGGTATCATTGCTGCCTTCCAGCAAGTCGCCCATAGCTACGTCTTCGGCTTCATGTACCGGTGCATCTAATGAGGTATGGCGGGTATTGCTGCTGAAGATATTGGCAATTTCTGTTTCGCTCATTTCCAGGATGCTGGCCAGCTCTTCTGTAGAGGGTTCCCGTTCGTGTTCCTGTTCAAAGGCGATGTAGGCTTTGTTGGCCTTATTATAGGTACCTATTTTGTTCTGGGGCAGGCGTACCAGGCGGCCTTGTTCTGCCAGTGCCTGTAATATAGACTGGCGAATCCACCATACGGCGTAGGAGATAAACTTAAAACCTTTGGTTTCGTCGAAGCGTTGTGCGGCTTTGATAAGTCCCAGGTTTCCTTCATTGATCAGATCGCTTAGGGAAAGTCCCTGATGTTGGTATTGTTTGGCTACTGAAACCACGAAGCGCAGGTTAGCTTTTACCAGTTTTTCCAATGCGCGTTGATCACCTACGTGTATTTTTTGCGCCAGGGTAGTTTCTTCTTCAGGTGTGATCATCGAAATACGACTGATCTCCTGAAGGTATTTTTCTACCGCTTGCGAGTCACGATTGGTAATCTGGGTGGCTATTTTGAGTTGCCTCATAGGAGTTGAAATTTATATGTTTATATAGTGTTTTGCGATTATTGGTTTTCGGCCACAAAATAGAAAGAAAAATTATTATTTCATAGTCAAAACAATTAACGTTTACAAACTGTCAAAAGTCTATTCCAAAATGTTAAATAAATCCTTTTCTTTGTGTTCAACGCTACTTATGTACTATCAAATTGCATTCCAATTTTAACGCTTGTCAGTGTATAAAATTCGCTGAATGACAATAGCTAGAACGGCTTTCGCCCAAGAATCGCAACAGGAGCCACTTTTGTGACAGGTACATAAGTTAATCATTTTTATTTATACAAATATCAATTATGCGAGTGTTGCATCTTGGCAGTCGTGTTGATCTTTTTTTATCATGTAGCGCAGCCATGTTGGCAATTCGTTACCTTTGCCGAGTTTTAAAATAAATCATACTTCTATAATTAATTTTATGCAACAGGACTTGTATCAGCATCCCGATTATTATTTATTAGACGAATTGTTGACAGATGAACACAAGCTGATCCGTGATACGGTTCGTGCTTATGTAAAGAAAGAAATATCTCCTATAATTGAGGATTACGCGCAGAAAGCAGCATTCCCCAAGCAGATTTTAAAAGGTTTGGGTGAGCTGGGTTGCTTCGGCCCCTTTGTTCCTCAGGAATATGGTGGTGCAGGTCTGGATTACATCTCTTATGGTATTATGATGCAGGAACTGGAGCGTGGGGACTCGGGTATCAGGTCGACCGCTTCGGTACAGGGCTCACTGGTTATGTATCCTATATATACTTATGGCAGCGAGGAGCAGCGTAAGAAGTACTTGCCAAAACTGGCTTCGGGTGAGTGGATGGGCTGTTTTGGCCTTACTGAACCCGATTTCGGTTCCAATCCGGCTGGTATGCTGAGCAATTTTACGGATGCAGGCGACCATGTGGTACTGAATGGTTCCAAAATGTGGATCTCCAATGCGCCATTTGCAGATATCGCAGTGGTCTGGGCCAGAAATCCTGAAGGTAAAATACAAGGCCTGATACTGGAACGCGGTATGGAAGGCTTCACCACACCGGAAACGCATGGCAAATGGAGTTTGAGGGCTTCAGCCACGGGCGAATTGGTGTTTGATAATGTAAAGGTGCCAAAAGAAAATATCCTGCCTCATGTAACCGGATTGAAAGGGCCGCTGGGTTGCCTGAGCAGTGCCCGTTTTGGTATAGCCTGGGGCGCTTTGGGCTGTGCTATGGATTGTTATGATACAGCGTTACGCTATGCACAGCAAAGGATACAGTTTGACAAGCCGATAGGCGCATTTCAGCTGACACAGAAAAAGCTGGCAGAAATGATTACAGAGATCACCAAGGGGCAGTTGATGAATTGGCGTGTAGGGGTTTTGCGTAATGAAGGTCGGGCCACACCACAACAGATCTCGATGGCCAAGCGTAACAGTTGCCATACCGCTATTACTATTGCCAGAGAAGCCCGGCAGATATTAGGTGGAATGGGTATTACCGGCGAGTACAGCATCATGAGGCACATGATGAACCTGGAATCTGTAATTACTTATGAAGGTACGCACGATATCCACTTGTTGATTACCGGGCAGGACGTTACGGGTTTTAATGCATTTAAATAAATTTAGCGTAGCTTACTATATGGACGAATGTGGTCAGCTGGTCCACATTCGTTTTTTGTCCCCGGTTGTCTCCGGTGCCGATACGGGCAGACCTACAAATTCCCCGGAGATTTATATTTAGTTTGAAATAATAATTACCTTTGCATGTTTCCTGTACGCCTTTTGGTGTAGCACGGACAACATGTATTTGTATTACCTCAGTTCGAAGGAGCATGACCATGAATTATCAAGAAATAGTACAAAGAATCAATCATTTTCTGACGGAAGATTTTGAAGTAGCAGCAGCAGCCATTACACCCGAAGCCACGCTTAAAGAAACATTGGATCTGGATAGTTTAGACTATATTGACCTGATCGTGGCTATTGAAAGCAACTTTGGGTTTAAGGTTAAGCCTGAGGATTTTCAACCGATGGTGACCATTAAGGATTTTTATGACTACGTGGCACTCCGCTTGAATGCTACTATAAATGCCGCCTAATTTATGGCCGGCTGGGATGGTCGTTCAAGGGGTAGCCGGCTGGGCTACGGCATTTTTATCTTTTTACTGCGACATGCCGGAGTTATTCCGGCTTATGTGTTACTGCGTGTAGTAGCTGTGTACTATATATGGTTCGTACCTAAGGCTACCCGGCCACTCAGCGACCTGTACCTACATAAACTTCATTTTTCCCGCCGTCGGTCCCGTTCCCTAATCAGGCGAAACATTTATGTCTTTGGGCAAACGCTGATTGATAAGATCGTTGTGATGAGCGGCATACCCAACAAATTCTCTATAGAACGCACCGGCGGGCATTATCTTAATGAATTGGCGGAAGGGGGCAAAGGTGGGATACTTATCAGCGCCCACCTGGGTAACTGGGAACTGGCCGGCCACCTGCTACAGCGTTTGGACAGCATTATCAACATAGTCATGTACGATGGGGAAGCAGAGCAGGTAAAACAATACCTCAACCAGGTAACGGGTCCTAAGACGTTCAATATCATTTTCATTAAGGATGATATGTCGCATATTTATGAAATGTCGGCGGCATTGACCCGAAATGAATTGATCTGTATTCATGCGGATCGTTATGTAGACGGTAACCGTACCATTGTTCATGATTTTTTGGGCAGCCCCGCCCATTTTCCCCTCGGTCCTTTTATTCTTTCCAGCAAACTAGGTGCCCCCGTGTGCTTCGTATTTGCCGTTAAAAAGGCTACATTTACTTACCATTTCTACGGATACCCGCCACGTACCTATACGGGCAGGGGTACCTCGGGCGCCGAGGCGATGCTGACAGACTATGTGCACCTCCTGGAGGAAAAGGTAAGGCAGTATCCTGAGCAGTGGTTTAATTACTATGATTTTTGGGCAACGCCCGATGCTAATGCGGACGTTTAAAAACAGGAATGATTTATGGAATGGATTCCCCAGGCGCCTCCTTTTGTGATGATAGACCAACTTCTTGACGGTATGCCTGCACGTGCCTCTTTTCTTGTCCGGCAGGGTCATTTATTTGTAGCGGAGGGCATGTTTACGGAGCCGGGTATCATGGAACACATGGCGCAAACGGCTGCCGCCGGTATGGGCTATAAAGCTGCACAGGAGGGCAAGCAAGTTCCTGTAGGTTTTATAGGTGCTATTAAGCGCTGGGAGCTAAATGAGCTCCCAAGTGTAGGCGCGGAAATAATAACTACGGCAGAGGTGCGCAATCGCATCGGTAATGCGCTTGTTGTATCCGCGGTTACCATGCTTGGAAAACGACCTATTGCTTCGGCCGAGTTCACTATTTTTCTTCAGGAAAATTCATGATACATTTGTATGGCGTATCGCCTTTACAAGCCGTTTGCTTTCACGGATCCATGTATTCCGGGTCGCTTGCTGCCAGATGGAGCCAGGGCGGGTAGGGTGTGTGCTGTTTTTATTTAAAGAGGAAAACATTGGATCATCAATTACATACTGTTTATCTTGCCGGACGGTCGGCCATAAGTGCCCTGGGTAATACTGTTGAGGAGCATATGAACCGGGTAAGCCGCGGTATAAGTGGCCTGGCTCGGCATATGGACGAATCGATAAGCCCGGAACCTTTCTGGGCGTCGAGGATAGATGCCGAAGTTTGGGCGCGCATCCGGTTACAGTATGGTCATGGTGGGGCACATTCGCGGTTTGCCAGCCTTTGTATGGCGGTAGCGCATGCAGCAATAACAGAGTCGGGTGTTGACGTAAGGGCAGCTGATACCATCCTGATCTTGTCCAGTACTAAAGCTAATATTGAAGCCCTGGGGGCGGTGCCGGATGAGCAAACGGGCTTAAGCTATGCGGCAAAGCAGTTAAAAGATTATTTTAAGGCAGCCCATCAGCCATTGGTGGTGTCCAACGCTTGTATTTCGGGCGCTGCGGCGCAGTTGATGGCCAAGCGACTGTTGGAGCGCGGCGTGTATCGCCATGCCGTCGTTATCGGATGTGACGTGTTAAGTGGTTTCGTATTTCAGGGATTTCGCGGTTTTCATGCTATTGCTTCCGGGCCCTGCCGGCCTTTTGACAAGGACCGGGCGGGCATTAATCTTGGAGAGGCGGCGGCCTGCATGGTATTGTCGGTTGATCCTAATGAACACCTGTCATTAAGCATTACGGGCGCCGCAGCCAGTAATGATGCCAACCATCTTTCCGGACCCTCTCGTACCGGTTCTGAGCTGGCCGCTGCTATCGGTTTGGCTATGGTAGAAGCAGGTCGGATTCCAGAGGACATAGGCATGATATCTGCGCATGGAACAGCTACTTTATATAATGATGAAATGGAGTCTAAGGCCCTGGACCTGGCCGGCTTATCCGGGGTCGGGTTGCACAGCCTTAAGTCGTTTATAGGGCATACATTGGGCGCTGCCGGCGTTATAGAATCCGTGCTTGCCTGTGAGGCATTGCAACAGCAGGTACTGTTGCCTTCCCTGGGATTTACCGCATCTGGTGTGCCGGCACCGGTGCATGTGGTTACAGCGATGACAGCACATGTATACGAAGCCTTTGTTAAGACCGCTTCTGGTTTTGGCGGCTGCAATGCAGCATTGGTATGGGAAAAAGTCAATACAACATTGTGATGAAACAGAAACTTGTGGCGCTTACGGGTGCGGGCATCAGTGCTGAAAGTGGCTTACGTACTTTTCGTGACGGGGACGGACTCTGGGAGTCGTACCGCATAGAGGAGGTGGCAACGCCGGAAGCCTGGTTGGCCAACAAAGAGCAGGTGCTGCGTTTCTATAATGAGCGCCGCCGTCAGGTGCTTCAGGCTATGCCTAATGCCGCACACCAAGGCATTGCGGCCTTGGAAGAAATATATGACGTAACGGTTATTACACAAAATATAGATGACCTTCACGAGCGGGCAGGCAGCCGAAAGGTCTTGCATTTACACGGGGAAATATTGAAAATGAGAAGTGAGCGAAACGAATTGCTTATACAGGAAATTCGTTCAGATATACAGCTGGGCGACCTGGCCGCGGATGGGGCGCAGCTAAGGCCTCATGTCGTGTGGTTTGGCGAAGCTGTACCTCAAATTGAAGTGGCTATTCCTTACCTGGAGCAGGCCGACATTTTTGTATTGGTTGGCTCATCCCTGGCTGTCTATCCTGCTGCCGGACTTGTTGACTATGTTGCTGAACGGGCACCCAGGTATATTATAGATCCACATGTGCCGCCGCTTCCTTCGCGAGGTAATTTTCAGCTTATAGCCCAACCGGCTACCACGGGCGTAGCCTATTTGACCGAGCTTTTAGAAAGGGGTTGATTTTCCCGTATGGCCCAGCGGAAGGTCTTGCGGTGTAATGCACAGTGACCTTTGGCATATATGGCTTGCTTATGCTTTGTGGTAGGATAACCCATATTCCGGTTCCAGTGGTAGTCGGGAAATTGTTGGTGTACTTCGCACATATACCGGTCCCGGTGCGTTTTAGCCAGGATGCTGGCGGCTGCTATGGCGGCATATTTTCCATCACCTTTTACCACACATTGGTGGGGAATACCCAAATACGGCGAGAACCTGTTACCATCAATCAGAAGCAGACCGGGACGCGTGTGTAGTCCGTCAATGGCTTTGTGCATGGCCAGGAAGGAAGCATTAAGTATATTGATCCGATCTATTTCTTCATTATCTACAAAGGCTACCTGCCAGGCTAGCGCCGCTTGTTCAATGATGGGTTGCAGCAGCTCCCGCTCTGCTGCTTTCAATTGCTTGCTGTCGTTGAGTAAGGGATGGTAAAAGTCTTTGGGTAAGATTACTGCTGCTGCTACTACAGGGCCTGCCAGGCAACCCCTTCCGGCTTCATCACAACCTGCTTCAGGAATATCTTTGTCAAAGTAGGGTAGCAACATAGGTGTATTATTTGATAGGAATTACTTTTTCTACAAAAGGATCAGGCAGCTGCAGCAATTTCCTTGTTCTTTTGCCCGGCAAAAACCTATAGGCTACCGTCAGCCTGAAATTGCCGGTCTGGATCTGGTAGGGTCTGTTATTCGCAGCCCCTCTGATGACGAGGTTGGTATGTGCCCAGGCTACGGAAGAGGACCAGCGTTCAGAAAAGTAACCTGCCGCAGCGCGTAAATTATAGTTTGGAAAGATGTATACCTTTCTTAAGGCCGAATAATCGATTGATTCCCGGGTAAAACCGAACACGGGATTTACCGTGCCGGTTACCGACACGAAAAAGTGACGTCGCAGGACGAAGTGGTGGCTATAGCCGGCGCCGGGGCCGATTTGTGTGAACCGGACGCTGTTTACCTGTCCTTGTGGATAAGCTGTACTTAAGGGATTCGGCACGATACCGGTTTCATTTTTAAATACGCCTGCATAGGCTTCCAGGCCAATCAGGAAGGAGCCTGCCGATTTAAGTTGCCATTCATTAAGTGCGTTACTGGCCCGATAAGAGAATCTATCGTGGTTGAGTATATAATAAGCGCTGGCGCCAAACAGTCGTAGTCTAAGCTCGGGCGCCAACCAATAGTCGGGCTGGCCGGAAACAAAGTTCCTGGGGCTCAGGTAGTAGCCTTTGTAAAACTGTGCACCGAAATCCGCAATCCATTTTTTGGTGTAAATATTGGTCTGAAGATCAAGCGATTTTGTCTCGCCCCGCAGGCTCAGGTCCTTGTTTAGCCCGCCCAGGCCAATAGCCAGGCTTAAGGAATAATATCGGTAGGTAGTACCCATACCGACACTAAAGGTATTGTTGGGCAAATACCGGAAAGCAGGAGCTGTAACTGATCCCGGTATCTGTATGCTGGTATACTTTCGCGAAAGGAAAGCATGCACGGTAATATGTTTTCTAAAGGATTTGATCAGTGTCGTATCCACTACACCCGGCTTATCTTTAACGATGTTATTGCTTACTTGTTGCCCTTTACTGATGGCCGGCATAAAGATAAAAAAGGCCGCCATCCCATACAAACTAATCCAACTTTTCATATATAAATCACTGCAAAGATATAATATTTACTTTACATCTTGGGGCTCAAAATCAAGGGCTATGGAGTTCATACAAAACCGTTTTCCGGTAGGTGGCGGACCGTCGTCAAAAATATGTCCGAGGTGGGAATCGCAGCGTCCACAGGTTACTTCTATCCTGGCCATACCGTGGGTAAAATCATCGTGGTACAGGACGCTGTTGGGGCGATCTGCTTCAAAAAAACTGGGCCAGCCACAGCTACTGGCAAACTTGGCATCGGAACTAAAGAGCTTGTTGCCACACACGGCACAATAATATGTCCCCTTCGTATCATTGTCCCAAAGCTTGCCGGTAAATGCCCTTTCTGTGGCCTGTTGCCGGGCTACAGCATAAAGGTCGGGAGGAAGTATTTTTTTCCAGGTGGCATCGCTCACTTCCAGTTTTTGGGTATCGGTACGTGAATAGTAGGGGTTTGGGCCGGTGGTGCTCATATTGTGCTGCGCGTTTCCGTTACATCCGGCCATTAGTAGTAAGCCGGTATATAACCAGTAAAATAATATTATTGAAGTGCGTTTCAATATACAAAGATACGACAAACCGGAGCATACTATCTTCGTCTTTTTAACGAATTGGGCTTA
>JBEBUO010000070.1:0-10717 GCA_040393285.1 Taibaiella helva
CCAGTTTCTGGTATAATCGGGAGACTTCTCCGCTGCCTAGTATCTCAGTGAGTATGTCGGCTGAATAATATTGTGGATCTAAACGTCCTTCCATATGCCAGGCCTTATAAATAGCATCCAGGGGTACATCGGCTTCGATAACCAGTTTTTGGGGTTCGGCTTGAATGGGCTCCCGGGGTAGTTGCCGGCTATTCGGTTCGCCAGCCGGAATGTCACCAAACCATTTTTGGGCCAGCGCCATTACCTGAGCTGCCTGGGCATGGCCGGCTACGCATAAAACGGCATTATTGGGGCGATAATGCTTATAAAAGAACTGTTGTACATCGTTCAGGGTGGCAGCTTCGATATGGCGAAGCTCTTTTCCGATCGTCATCCACTGGTAGGGATGCTGTTGATACGCAAGTTTCCGGAGCAGGTTCCAGGCATCTCCGTAAGGTTTGTTGATGTAATGTTCTTTAAATTCCTCACCCACTACTTTTCGTTGTACTTCCAGGCTCTTTTCGTTAAAAGCCAGCGAAAGCATCCGGTCACTTTCGAGCCAGAAAGCGGTCTCCAGATTCTCTTTCGGGAGTTGGATATAGTAATTAGTAATGTCGTTTGTGGTATAGGCGTTGTTTTCGCCCCCAGCCATTTGTAGCGGCTCGTCGTAATTAGGAATATTTACAGAGCCGCCAAACATCAGGTGTTCAAACAGGTGAGCAAATCCTGTACGCTCAGGGTCTTCGTCTCTGGCCCCTACATCGTATAGCAGGTTAAAGGCAACCATAGGTGTAGTGGTGTCCTCATGTACCAACACACGCAATCCATTATTCAGGGTAAATTTTTCAAACGGGATCATTACTGTTGTATTTTATTCTGCCAGCCATTGTTGCATTTTTCTAATGGACGGCATCAGTTTGGGATCTACTTTCAGGTTTTTCATCTTAGCTACGTACGCCCTGGCTTGGGTGCGTCGTCGGCGTACCATAGCGATGTCGGCCAGGGCGAGTAAGGCCATGGCCCTGTCGTTTTCTTTTGAGAGACCAATAGTTAAGGCCTCCTCAAGCAGCATTTCGGCATCGTCGTATTGTTCCTCTTCGCGGGCGATGAACCCTTTGACAAAGAAAAAATAGGCTTTCTGGGATTTGCTTAGCCTGTCAGGTTTATCCGTATATGCAATAAGCCGTTTGGCTTCAACGTAGTCTTCTTTACGTATACGATTCAGTGCCAGTTTTACTGTAGCATAGCGAAAATATCCCCACAATAACAGAAAGGAAAGTACCGACGACAGAATCAAAAGGCTCCATATGCCAAATACAGCCGCTACCACAGAGGCGGCGGCAAGCAATAACAAGAACAGGAGACGGGAAAAGGGCGTAAACATGAAGCGGAATGTTATGCTGCTGCGAAATTACAATTTTGGATGGTGACTGATATGAAAAAGACCTGCTGCCAGGGCACGCAGGTCTTTTTTATCATGACCAACGGTTAGTTGGTGCTTAGGTTTTTCTCGAAACTGGCCAAGGGCTCTTTCATTGTCTCTTGATGGGTTTTGGCTGCCTTCACAAAGGCTGCAAAAAGCGGATGGGGGTTCTCAACCGTACTTTTATACTCCGGGTGGAACTGTGTGCCGATAAAGAAAGGATGGTCACTGAGTTCTATAATTTCTACCAGGCCGGATTCAGGATTTTTTCCTGCGGGCTGCATGCCTGCTTTCATAAAGGCGTCCAGGTAATCATTGTTAAATTCATAGCGGTGTCTGTGTCGCTCCTTAATCAGGGTGCTTCCGTAAATGCGGGAAAGGTCTGACTCTGAAGCCAATACGCAATCATAGGCCCCTAAACGCATGGTGCCGCCCTTGTTTTGAATTTCTTTTTGCTCATTCATTAAATGGATAACAGGATGTGGTGTTTCGGGCTCCATTTCGGTAGAATGGGCCTCCTGATGACCCAGCACATTTCGGGCAAATTCTATTGCCGCACATTGCATGCCCAGGCAGATGCCGAAGAAAGGTATCTTTTGTTCACGGGCAAACCTGATGGCCTCAATTTTGCCTTCAATACCCCTGCTGCCAAATCCGGGGGCGACCAATACAGCGTCCAGCGCCGACAGCTTTTCTGCGGCATTTTCTATTGTCAGGTATTCAGAGTGAATATTTCTCACTTCTACCTTACATTCGTTTAATGCGCCGGCATGTATTAATGATTCCAATATGGATTTATACGCATCCTGAAGTTCTACATATTTTCCGATCAGGCCTATGGTTACTTTAGATTTGGGATAACGTAATTTAGTCAGGAATTCTTTCCATTTGCTCAGGTCGGGTTCATTGCCCAGGGGCAAATCCAATAATTTGAGTGAAATCTGGTCCAGTTTTTCTGCCATCATCTCGATGGGCACCCCATAAATGGTATCTGCATCTCTTGCCTCTATCACTGCCTCAGGCCGCACGTTGCAGAAAAGAGCAATTTTCTTTTTGAGGTCATTATACAGGGGCTCTTCTGTACGACAAACGATAATGTCGGGGTGTACACCATTCTCACTCAACATTTTAACCGAGTGTTGGGTGGGCTTGGTCTTGAGTTCTTTGGCTGCCTTAAGGTATGGGATAAGTGTAAGATGCACGACAATGCAGTTTTCGTCACCCAGTTCCCATTTGAGCTGCCGCACGGCTTCGATATAAGGTAAAGATTCAATGTCACCTACCGTGCCACCTAATTCGGTAATAACAATATCATATTGGTTATCGTTGCCCAAAAGGCGCATCCTGCGCTTGATTTCGTCTGTAATATGCGGAATAACCTGCACTGTTTTGCCTAAATAGGCACCTTCACGCTCTTTATTAATAACGTATTGATAAATTCTACCGGTAGTCACATTATTCGCCTGGGAAGTCGGGGTGTTGAGGTAGCGTTCGTAGTGTCCCAGGTCGAGGTCAGTTTCCGCACCATCGTCTGTTACATAACATTCGCCATGTTCGTAAGGGTTAAGGGTACCCGGATCTACATTGATATAAGGGTCGAATTTTTGGAGTGTAGTGCGATAACCGCGTGCCTGAAGCAGTTTTGCTAAAGAGGCAGCAATGATGCCTTTCCCCAATGATGATGTAACCCCGCCGGTTACAAAAATGTACTTAGTCATGTTTTTTTGCTTTTGCGACCGGAGGTGATGCGATGAAAACCAGTAAAGTTAATCGGTCATGCAAAGGTAAAAATATTTTTCGGCTACAAAAAGCGAATTCAAGCCTACTTTTCCACAAATGTTACAATGCGTACTTTTGGTAAAATTTGCAATTTGAAAAATATCCGGCATATTATTTTCGATTTGGGCGGTGTGTTGCTTAATATTGATTACCAACGCACGCAGAAGGCTTTTTACGAGCTGGGGCTCACCGACTTTGAAACACATTATACCCAAATGACACAAACCGGTTTGTTTGATGATTTTGAAACGGGTAGGATAGGGACCGATGCTTTTGTGGCGACCCTCCGGGAACTGCTGCCTCAGACCTGTACCGAGACGGCTATTATTAATGCCTGGAATGCCATGCTATTGGATATGCCACTGCGCAGATTGCAGTTGCTACAGCAATTGCAGATCCATTATCAAACCATTTTATTGAGCAATACCAATGAGCTTCACGAAAAGGCCTTCAACCAAATCTTAAAATCCCAATGTGGGTTCAATAGCTTTGGGGTGTTTTTTGATAAAGTCTATTTTTCCCATAGGCTGGGTCTGCGCAAGCCTGATAAGGCTATTTTTGAGCTGGTATTGCAGCAAAATCAGCTGGATCCGGAACATACCTTATACCTGGATGATAGTCCGCAGCATATAGATAGCGCCCGCCAGTTAGGTATCCAATGTATCCTCATGCAGCCGGGCATGACCATCGAACAGGATGTGTTTCGCCCCAAAAACTAGCCGTATGGTGTTCCCTATTCCAGATTACGTTTCAGGAGTGCCCGATATTTGCTTAAAATACCTGTGTGGGAAACAAAACCGAGGTAACGCCCTTCTTTATCCACAACCGGATATACACGGATATTGCTGTTGTCCATTTTTCTGATGATATCTAACATCTCCGTGTCCACACTAACGGTTTCGGGTAGTGGTTGCATTAGCTTTTTAAAGGATGTGCTACTTTTTTCAAGATCCCGGTTGATGAGAATTTCTAATATTTGGTCACTTTGCACAATTCCCAATAGTTGCCTGTCTTTGTCAATTACCGGAAATATATTTCTGTTGGTATGAATGATGTCTTTTTTTCGGTCAAGTGGTGTTTCTTCCGGAAATAAAGTGACGTAATCGGATTCAATCTGATATTTTAATTTCATGCGTGCCCAAACGGCCCCTTCCTGGATTTCGTGTATCATTAGGTCGCCGCTTTCAGCCAGGCTTTTCGTGTAAATGCTGTATTTATTCCCCGATTTATTAATAAAGTAGGCGATGGCGGTAACGATCATCAGGGGTACCATCAGCGCATAACCTCCGGTTATTTCAGCAATCAGGAAAATGGCGGTTAACGGAGCGTGCATAATGCCACTCAGCGCCGCCGCCATGCCTGCCACGATAAAATTCGTGATATTCAATTCCACCCAGCCTGTCAGGTTCAATCCGTAGGAAAAGACAAATCCCAATAAGCCACCAACCACAAGGCTTGGGCCAAACATACCGCCATTGCCGCCACTACTTAAAGTTACAGAGCTGGCAATAGATTTGCCAATCAGTGTGCATATAGCAAACAATAACAAAATCCAGCTTACATGACTATACCGCGAAAAGATGCTATTGGTTAACAAGGATTCATAATTGCCATTCAGCAATTGCTGAATGGTGATGTATCCCTCGCCATATAAGGCCGGTAAGAAAGCGATCATCACGCCAAGGCTAATTCCCCCGACCCATACTTTATTATAGGGGTTTTTTACCCGGCTAAACCATTCCTGCATTTTACTGTTTATCCGTACAAAGTACATGGAAAAGCCACCTGCAAGAAGGCCTAATAAAATGTAGAAGCCAAAGGCTTGTGTTACCCAACCCTCGGTTACCAGAATAAACAGGGGCTCGCTATACAATACCCGCGATACTACAGAGGATAGCGCTGCAGCTATCAGCAACGGAATAAATGCCGGGATAGAAAATTGTGGTAACAGTACTTCAATGGCAAAGATCATGCCTGCTACCGGGCTGTTAAACGCCCCCGCAATTCCAGCAGCGGCACCACAGGCTAATAATAGGGTTGTCTCCCGGTAATTAAGGCCAAAAAAACGACCCATATTTGAACCAATAGATGAACCACTGGCCACAATGGGCGCTTCTAGTCCTGCAGACCCGCCAAAGCCTACCGTCAGTGCACTGGTGATGATTTGAGAGTAAATATTGTGTACATCCAGTTTGCTTTTTTTTCGTGAAATATTGAAAATGATGGGACTCAATCCGTGATGAAATTTACTTTTCCGGATAAACGTCCGGATATATAATACGGTAAAGAGCATGCCAATCAGGGGAAAAAACAGGTAGAGGTAATATTTATACTCCCAGTGCAGCTTATTTTGGAGGAAAAAGGCAATATAATGCGTGAGTTCTTTCAATAGGGATGCCGCAATGCCTCCTAAAATGCCGACTATAGCTGCGGCCAGGATCAGGAAATTGGCATTGGAAATTCGTTGCTTTCTCCATCCGTTAATTTTATTGAGCAACCGAACACCTTTCTGATCCATTTGTTTAATTTAAATGTCTGGAACGAATTTTACAAATTAACGGTTAATTTTTCGGATAGCACTTCAAACGGTTTTTTTTAAACTATCTTGCAGCCTCGAAAAAAAGAGGTTTTTACTAACATATGGATGCAGTTATTGAACTTGTAAAACATCTGATGGATCCGGACTGGATCATGAAGAATGGGGGCTTATTTCTTGTTGCGTTTATCGTATTTGCCGAAACCGGCTTGCTGATCGGTTTTTTTCTTCCGGGGGATTCGCTTATTTTCATCACAGGCATCATCCTGGCTACTGCTACCACTAATCTTTTTCCTACCGATAACCATGTGATTAATCTTTTTTTCTGGATCATTTTGATTTCCATTTGTGCCATTCTTGGTAATATGTTGGGGTATTGGTTTGGCAAGAAATCGGGTCCGCTCCTGTTTGAACGGAAGGATACCTGGCTCTTTAAGAAGAAACATATCATGCAGGCAAAAGCATTTTACGACAGGCGCGGCGGCACGGCCATAGTAGCGGCACGTTTTCTTCCTGTGGTACGTACTTTTGCACCGATTATTGCCGGTGTGGTTAAGATGGAATATAAAAAGTTTTTTCTTTATAATATATTGGGTGCTGTGTTGTGGATCGGAAGTCTCACTACGGCAGGTTTTCTGCTGGGAGAAAATAAATGGGTGAAGGAAAATCTGCATTATATTATTCTGATTATTGTTTTGGTTACCACAGGGCCCGTACTGTTCAAAATGTTCTTTGGTAAGAAAAGTACCCTTGAAGAGGAGACGTTAATGCAAAAGGACAAGGCGGAGATAGAATAAGCAACTTTTCTCTTTTTGCTTAAGCCGAACAGAGGAAAAAGGGCTGACAGTGGGTTTAAATCGTGTATTGCTGCTCTGTTTGTTGTTTGTTTAATGGTGCTACCCGGTACTTTTCATTGGTTTCTGGCGTATGACACGTATTCTTCTCTTCTTTTCCGCATACCTGATCTTGTTTTGCCCTTTTTATGTCTACCCTCAATTGCAGGATAGTCTTGGTGAAGTGCGCATTACAGGTGAGCGTATCAAAGACAGTATCACGGATGTGCGGAGCCGCTTTACTGCCGGGCAGCAATTACAAACTATATCGAAAAAATACCAGTCGCTGTATGAGGTGCAGTCACTGGTCAATTTACTTTCCCAGCAGAGCCCGGTATTTATCAAATCATACGGGGTAAACGGAATGGCTACCCTTACCTTCAGGGGTGCTTCTGCAGCTCAGTCCAGCGTTTTGTGGAACGGGGTGCCCATCCTGAACCCGGCCTTAGGTGTAGCAGATATTTCTCTTTTAAGCACTGGTTTGTTTGATCAGGTGAGCCTGCAATACGGAGGTTCAGCAGCGCTATTCGGGAGTAGTAATGTGGGGGGCGCATTAATGTTGGATGCAGAAAATCCCGATTTCAAGCCCTCGAAGCAAGCGGATATTATTTTGGGTACAGGTAGCTTTGGAAGATTGCACACGGCCGTCAAATCTTCTTTCCAGAACAAGCGGTGGCGGTTGAAACTGCACAGCTTCTACCAGCAATTAAACAATAATTTCCCTTATACGGATGAACAGGGTCATCGCCAAGAGATGGACCATGCCCGCCTGCAGGCCGCCGGTGTGTTGTTGTCCACCGATATCCGACTGGGTAAGACGGCCTGGCATATACACAAGCAACACACCTTGTCTGTTAAGTTTTGGTGGCAGCAGTATGACCGGGAAATACCGCCGGCGTTATTTGAATACCGCTCCCGGAAATTGCAGGACGATGCATCATTACGTTCGCTGATACACTGGCAAAAAACTGCCCGCAGACATCAGCTGTACTATAAAACCTCCTTGAATCGGGAAAGGTTGCAATACAGTGATGAGGCGGTTTCCTTACAGAGTCAGAACCTGGTTACTCAGTATTACCAGGAAGCCGGATGGCGTTGGCAGGTCAACGAACCTGGCAGCACCCGCTCTTTTTTGGGGAGGGGCCAACATAATTTATTGATATTTAGTCCATTGCAATTTGCTGTAGCCAAGGGAGACCATATTTCTGATAAGGAACAGCAATGGCGACCGGCCATTGCCGGAAGCCTTCATTTTCAATCTGGTGACCAGCATCTGGCCACCAATTTGGCCTTACGTCAGGAATGGGTAAATGGCGTAGCTTCTCCGCTTTTACCGGGAGGAGGCTTTACCTTTCAGGTATTTTCAGGGCATGAAAAGTCAGGCCTGTTAACCGCAACTGTCAGGGGCAATGTGCAGCGTACGTTTCGTATTCCCAACCTCAATGAATTGTACTATTTTCCAGGTGGTAACCCAGACTTGAAACCGGAGCAGGGCTGGTCTTCGGATGCAGGCTATTCCCTGAACTATCAAACGAAAAGAGGAGAACTGACCCATTTCTCAGTGCAACATGATATCAGTGTCTTTAACCGTCATATCCAGGATTGGGTTTATTGGTTGGGCGGCAACATCTGGACCCCCCATAACATTGCATCCGTACATAGCCGGGGACTGGAAACGGATAATCAGTTGGCATTTCAAGTGAATAAGAAATGGCAGGTACATATGTCTGTTAAAACAGCTTATGTGTTGGCTACAACAGAGACATCTTATTTGCCAAATGACAACAGCAAAGACAAGCAGATACCCTATACACCACGTTACAATGGACAAGGAAACCTGGGGTTTAGCTTTCTGTCACTTTTTGTCAATTATAACCATACTTATACCGGTTATCGGTTCACGACGATCGACGAGAGTCAGTTCCTGCAGCCTTACCAAACGGGCAATCTGCAATTGATGTATACGCTTGTTAAAGGTGGCTACACGATAAAGTTAACGGGGCAAGTGCACAATCTCTGGGATGCAGCTTATGAAGTGGTCTACGCACGCCCTATGCCCGGACGGAATTATGTATTGAGTATGCAGCTAGGCTGGCAAAAATGAGGTGCTTGTGCATGCATGCCACCTGTGTGTGACAGGACAATTAATTTGCTGACTGGTGGCGAAAGACTCCGTTTAGTTTAAAACAAAGACCATCTTCCGTTTCCCATTGTGCCTGAACCGGGAATGCATCCTTTTCTTCAGACGACCAATTGATGCTTACCTTGATGAGCTGTTCGGCCACCGGAATAACAGGCTGTAAAAATTTAATTTGTGTTGCCTGGCTGAGCTGCACGGGCCGACCTAATTGACGTTGCAGCAACTCTTTTACGATTTGGATCATACATACGCCAGGTACTACCGGCTGGCCCGGAAAGTGACCGGCAAATATTTCGTCCTGGGGATTAAGGCGGATGACAGCCCTTATGGATTGTTCCGCTGCTTGCCAGTCTTGTGTGGTATAAAAATTACGGAGTATCATTGATCATCAAGTTTAACTAAATCGATGGTGAATCCGGCCGTATGGTGCTTGATGGAAATGCCGTCCGGCAATTGCGCCCAGGCTGCGGATGGTGTAAAATGTAAAGTGGTAATCTTGCGTCGGCCATCGATCAATATGCCACTGGTCCATAGATCGGGATTAACGGTATAGCTATAGTCGACAAAACCCTTTTTAAGGGATAACCGCATCACAGGGCTTTCTTCAGGCGAAAGATAATAGCTGACTGGTGTCGATACAGGGTGAATCATCAACAGCAGCTCAAAATCTTTTCTGAGCGTCTTAATCAACGCTGGTTTGTTCATTTGGGGGATAATGTTGACCACGTGGAAGCTGTCATTATCATTCCAGGTGAAATGAAAGTAGCTCAAACCCATTTCATTTTGAAATACGACGTGGGTTTCGTCGGCGGCAGTTTTTTTAAAAAGTAATATGCCACTTAAGGCAAATCGCTTAAACAACACACGACCTTCAACCTGACAACGATAGAGTGACCTGTCCACAACTGGCCGAATCTGTTCAGGTGTTGGGCCTTCGTCCCTTTCTCGCTTTTGTAAAACCGGATACCGGCCACAGGAAATGAGTAGCAAGAAACAACTACCGAACAGAAAATAGCGCATCAGATAAGGGTATGTTGTTTTGTTTATTGGTAAAGCTCATGTCTGTGTAGTCACCACCGTTTTCCTTCATTTCTAATTTACTCACGGTATTGTCCTTTTTATTGATGTATACGTGAATAGCCGCAAACAGGGACTTCATCGCATTGTTTGCCGGTGTCAATACCAGCAGGTATTGATGATCTGAGCTTAGGGCTTTTACCTCAAAATCGGTGTTTTGAAACACGGTTCCCCGCATGCAATCCATCATGACTTTGTTTACAGATTGCATGGTTTTGCTGTTTCTCGTATTGATCCGGTTTACTTTGTCTCCTTCTTTCACCAGTACCTGTCCTCCATTCATCACCAGCAGGTATTGAAAGGGGCTCTGGTATTCAATTCTTACTTTGTCTTTTTGTTTAAAGTAGAATTTCCCTTTCGAATTTACCGTCTCACTTAGCATTTTCATGTGTTTCACTTGTACAAAATCGCTGCTTATCGATTGAGTTGTTGCGGCCGATTTGGTTAAAGCGCTTTCCAATGCAGTGGTGTTCTGCATCTGTGTAAACCCTTTTTGCGCCCGGACTTCGGGAACAAGGGCTAAAAAAAGACAAAGGCCGGCAATACGCAATAAGCCAGGTATCATATGTAAGTGAGATTTAGGCAAAAATAGGTATATTTAGAAGGATATGGCCGGCTATGGTTTAAAATAGCGATGTCTGACCCGGCGTTATTCTTCGGAAATCTTGCGTATTGTAGGTGAAATCCTGCTGGTTGAGGCCCTGCTTTTTACAAAATAGTTTAAATTGTTGCCTGATTATCTCGGCTATTTTGCCCTCACCCCGCATGCGGGTGCTGAACCGGCTGTCGTTAAGCTGTCCGCCATGGCAGTCAGCCACCTGATGTAGTATTTTTTCCGCACGGTCGGGAAATGTTTTTCGAACCCAGTCGTGAAACAGTGTGGCTACGGCTCCGTTAAGACGTACAATTGTGTATCCGGCCCATCGTGCACCCGCATGCGCACTACTTTG
>JBEBUO010000071.1:0-10708 GCA_040393285.1 Taibaiella helva
CCCTTACACAGCACGTGACACAGCGTTTCATCAGGGGCCACAAAGGCATGCAACATCCAGTCCATATGGGCTACTGCACGCTGAAGCAGGTCGGGTTGGTCCAGCACAACGGAAGCCTGTTGCAGGGCTTCATTCATCAATGCATTCCAGGACAGCAGTAATTTATCGTCCGTAGCCGGACGCATACGTCGGCTCCTTACCTGCATTAGCCGGGCAGCCGCCTCCTGTAACATGGATTCAAATTCAATTTCGGTCAACTGATACATTTCAAGCAGGCTGGTGCGTTGCGCGGCGCGATGGAGAATATTGGTCGCTTCCCAATTGCCCTCGGGCCTTACACCCCACCAGGCCTGGATTGCAGGATGCACATCGGGCAGCGCTTCCTGCCAGGCTTCATAGCTCCAGGTGTAGAATTTGCCTTCCACACCCTCGGAATCAGCATCCAAAGCACTAAAAAACCCGGGGCCATCCGGCGCAGCCAACTCCCGTACACAAAAAGCTATGGTATCGGCAATGACCTGTTTATACGCCTCTTTTTGGCTTACCTTCCAGGCATCACAGAGCAAGCAAATCAGCAGGGCATTATCGTAAAGCATTTTTTCAAAATGAGGAACCAGCCAGTCTTTATCAGTTGCGTAGCGCGCAAAACCGCCAGCTATCTGATCGTAGATACCCCCTGCAATCATCCGGTCGAGGCTGAACAGCACATGCTCCCGGGCTTGCGCCGCTACCTCAGGCTTCGTTTTCCTGTAGGTATGGGCATAGCTGAGCAGGAACTGCAGGCTCATCGTAGCCGGAAACTTGGGCGCACCACCAAAACCACCGCTTACGCTGTCGGCCTGGCGCATTAACTGCGCAGCCATCTCATGTATATCGTCTTCCGAGAAAGGTGTAGCGTTGCTGCCGGCCTCACCGGGAATAGCAGCCTGTTGCAGGTGGGCCACCATTTGCTTCGCCTGCAGGTTTACCTCCTCCGGTTTTTGTGTCCATGCCTGCCGGATGGCATGCAGGATCTCTGTCCAGGAAGATCGGCCATACAAAGGCTTTGGCGGGAAATAAGTACCCCCGTAAAACGGTTCCTTATCAGGTGTTACAAACATATTGAGCGGCCATCCGCCCGATCCGCTCATGGCCTGGAGCGCATCCATGTATAAATGATCCACATCCGGGTGTTCTTCACGATCTACCTTAATGCAAATAAAATGTTCATTCATCAAAGCGGCTACTGCTTCATCCTCAAAGCTTTCGTGCTCCATCACATGGCACCAATGACAAGCCGCATAGCCGATGCTTACCAGCACAGGCTTTTGTTCTTGTTTGGCACGCTCAAAAGCGGCTTCGCCCCAGGGGTACCAGTCCACAGGGTTATGCGCATGCTGCAGCAGGTAGGGGCTGGTCTCTAACCGGAGTCTGTTTGCCATAAGTATCTTTAAAGACACAAATTTACCCAAGTATTTCCTGAATATGGCGACTGATTTGCGCGGCATGGCTCAGCACCATTAAATGACCACCACCCGCTATGGTAATATCGGCATTGGCCAAGCGGCAGGGCAGTAGCTTGTCCTGACTACCATGAATGTGTATCAGCTGCTCCGGACGCCGGGTATTGCGCCATCCGATAATCTGGCCCATGGCCCACCTGAAAAACCGCGGGTCCGTATCCTTTAAGATCTCACGCATCAGCTTCTTCTGCCGCTTGGTTTTGGCCCCGAAAAGCAGGTAGTTTACCGCATAAGCTTTCAATATCCAGTGGTACGGAAGCAAGCGGTGTATACCCCAAGCACGCAGCAACTTACTGTTAAACGGCAGGCCGCCTGATGTAGCTGCAGATGAGATAAGGATGAGCCGGGAAACGGGCATCAGGTGTGCGATTTCCACGGCCACCATGCCACCAAAAGACAGGCCGATAATTATTGGGTCAGGCGTGGTGATGGCCTGGCTCAAGCGTGCTGCATATGCCGATATAGACTCTCCTTGAGCAGGCGGCAGCCAGGACAGATGAACAGGCGTATAGCCCTCCAACCGCAGTAAACTGAATGCCCGGCGGTCCGCCCCCAGGCCACTAATAAAGTAAATGATCTTATCCTGTGCAGGCATAATTGTACCTCATTCCTGGTCGAAATTTTAAAATTACACACAATTCACGAAAGCGGAGTAGCCTTTTTCTAAAACAATTTTTAGATTAATCTAATAATTTTGTTTCTTTGCATAAAAGAATGTTTTTTGAATGAGACACACACTACTATATATCCTGCTTTTATGCCTTTCCCTCCCTGCTGCCTGGGGCAACCGGCAGGGGACGCTGCGGGGGCAGGTAGTGGATGCGGCTACCGGGGAAGCCCTGCCACTGGCAAGACTCAGGGTATTGCCGGAGGATATAAGGGCTGAGACCGACGCAAGCGGTCATTTTTACCTGGATACACTAGTGCCCCATCCGGATAGTCGCCTGGTGGTACAGTACATGGGTTTCCTGAGCGATACGCTGGCCGTACAGTGGGACAGCTTTCAAACCATAAAATTACAGGCCGATAAGCAGCTCGAGGAAGTTGTTATTACCGGTACCATGCGCGCCGTAAGCCGTAAAGAAAGTCCCATACCGGTGGAGGTATACCGTTCCGCCTACTTCAAGACCAACCCTACTCCTTCCCTACTGGAAGCTACAGGGATGATTAATGGCGTAAGACCTCAGGTCAATTGCAATGTATGCAACACAGGAGATATACATATCAATGGCATGGAAGGCCCATATACCCTGGTCTTGATTGATGGCATGCCTATTGTAAGTGCCCTGTCCACGGTATATGGCTTAAGCGGGATTCCTAATAGCATGGTACAGCAACTGGAAGTAGTGAAAGGCCCTGCAGCCGCCTTATATGGAAGTGAGGCTATGGGCGGCATTATTAATGTCATTACCAAATCGCCGCAGCAGGCTCCCCGGCTGAGCGTGGAGCTGATGGGTACCAGTTGGCAGGAGTTCAATGCCGACCTGGGAGCCAAAGCCAGTCTGGGCAAGCGGGTACAAACGCTACTGGGTATCCATTCCTTCTGGTATAATCAGCCATTTGATAAAAACAAAGATGGCTTTACAGACTTAGCCTTACAAAAACGGGTATCTGTGTTCAATAAGTGGGCTATGCAACGTCCGCATCAACGGGTAGCCACACTGGGGCTCAGGTATGTGTACGAAGACCGCTGGGGCGGGCAAACGGACTGGGACAAGCGCTGGCGCGGCACAGACAGCATTTATGGCGAACACGTGTTGACCAGGCGTTGGGAGCTGATCGGGCAGTATCAATTACCTGCTAAGGAACATGTGATGCTCCAATATTCGTTCAACCACCATTTGCAGGATTCCTGGTATGGCACAAGCCCCTATGCCGCTCAGCAAACCGTAGCCTTTGCCCAACTCTATTGGAACAGGAACATACAACAACACGAGTTACTTGCCGGAGCTACCTATCGCTATACGTATTACGATGACAATACGCCTGCAACTGTAACCGCCCGAGGTAATAATCCCCAGCATACGCCGCTGCCCGGGCTGTTTGTACAGGACGAATGGACGCTGAACGCCAGAAACAAACTCCTTGCAGGCTACCGCTTTGATTACGACCGCCATCATGGTGGCATACATTCGCCCAGGCTGGCCTACAAATGGCAGCCCCACAGGCAACACAGCCTGAGGGCCAGTGTGGGTACGGGGTTCCGCGTGGTAAATATTTTCACAGAAGACCACGCTGCATTAACCGGCGCAAGAACGGTCGTGATCAAGGAAGCATTAGCACCGGAGCGTTCTTATAATACCAACCTCAACTATGCCGCCCAGTTCGTACGCGGTGCGCAATTTATCAACCTGGATGCAACATTATTTTACAGCTACTTTACCAATAAAATCATTGCAGATTATGATACGGATCCCAATATCATTTATTATGGCAACCTGAATGGCCATAGTACTTCAAGAGGTGTTTCCCTGAATGCATCATGGCACAGCACCCTACCCCTGCAAGTGAGCACCGGCATTACCTTTATGGAGGTGTTTCGCAAGGAAGGCAGGCAGCGGGAGCAATTACTTTTTGCACCCCAATGGTCCGGCAATGTGATGGTCGGCTATACACTTCCCGGGCATTTTCGATTTGACCTTACGGCACAGTGGAACGGGCCTATGCGCCTACCCTTACAGCCCAACGATTACCGCCCTGAGTACTCCCCCTGGTTCTGCCTGGCCAACTTACAGGTAACCAAAACATGGAACGAAAGGCTGGAATTGTTTGGCGGTATCAAAAACCTGTTGAATTTTGTACCCAAAGAAGTATATATGCGTCCCTGGGATCCTTTTGATAAATATACGGATCAGAACAACCCGGAAAATTTTACTTTCGACACTTCATATAATTATGCGCCCCAACAAGGCATCAGGGGTTTCCTGGGCATCCGATACCAATTATAGCAACAATACCGGGCAAAATTTCGCCCGGTACTGTTGCTTCACTTTGGATGTTATGCTTAGCAATATTGCTCGTAAGCTTGCTGTAGATTGGTAGCAATCATATCGGCCGAACGACCCTCGATCATGTGACGCTCAATCATATGCACCAACTGGCCGTCTTTAAATAAGGCAATAGCAGGAGAAGATGGCGGATAAGGCATCAGGTAAGTACGTGCCTGTTTTACGGCGTCCACATCAAAGCCGGCAAAACTTGTCACTTTACGGTCAGGTGTTTTACCTCCATTTGCCAATGATTGTAATACACCAGGGCGGGCAGTACCGGCGCTACAGCCGCATACAGAATTGATCACCAGCAAAGTAGTTCCTTCTTTTGGGATCACATTGTCCACCTGTTCGGGTGTAAGTAATTCTTCAAACCCCTGTTCTGTAAGCTGTGCTTTCATAGGGTTTACTAATTCCTGAGGATACATGATATCTTAAGTTTTTATTTTATCCTGCAAATTTACGCATTTTAACACCGCGACGGGCGTTTGGTCCTTCAGCTTTCTCTATAGCAGGATAAATTTTTTGAACGGCAAGTGCATTTGTTTAAGTTTGTGGAACGTAAATCAACCATTCATGGCCGCTTTTGAAACCTTTACTGCCGGGCAGCTCCGCAGCTATGTAAACCCCAGGTCGGGCGAACAAAAACTGGGTGCCAATATCGACGTAGGTCGTATTCCGGAGGCTTCTTCCGCCCGGTTTGTACTGCTGGGACTACCGGAGGATATTGGCGTACGGGCCAACTTCGGAATAGCCGGTGCCGCCACCGCGTGGCCGGCATTTCTGACGAGTTTCCTGAACATACAGGAAACCAACCACTTAAAAGGCAGTGATTTCTTGCTTTGGGGCCACTTATCCTGCGACGACTGGCTGGATGCCTGTGCCCAGACTGAGGATATACAAACCTTGCGTGCTTACACTGCCCGGATCGACGACCTGGTGTTCCCATTGATCCACCAAATCATTCAAGCCGGTAAAATACCTATTGTGATTGGCGGCGGTCATAATAACGCGTACCCGCTTATTAAAGGCAGCTCCACAGCCCTTCAAACGGGCATCAATGCCATTAACCTGGATGCCCATGCTGACTTTCGGCCCTGCGAAGGCAGGCACAGTGGAAATGGGTTTCGTTATGCTTACGAAGAAGGGTATTTAAAAAATTATGCCATACTAGGGCTGCATGAGGCCTACAACAGCGCGGCAATGACCGAGACCCTGACGGGCAATATGGATTTCTTAGCGATCTTTTGGGAAGATATCTTTATGCGGGACCAGATCAGCTGGAACAAGGCCATGGAACAATGTATCCAAAAAATACACTACCAGCCTTTTGGTGTAGAACTTGACCTAGACAGCATCGAAGGCGTGCTGAGCAGTGCCGCGACACCGGTGGGTATCCATAGCAGCCATGCCATGCAATACCTGTACCAGTGCGGCTCAGCAGCCAATGCCTGTTACCTGCATTTACCCGAAGGGGTGAGCCAAAGAGCCGACGGCCAAAACAGCTTGTATACCGGCAAGCTACTAAGTTATCTGGTACAGGCCTTTTGTAAAGGGGTATTGGAAAGGGAAAAGGAAAATCTATAGCACGCCTTCCTTGATTTCGGCCCATAGGGCGGCGTAGCAAGCAGCAGCCCGACCCTTTGGTGCAAAGGCGGTAACGGGCTGCTGGTGCAGGCCCATTTTCTCAATCTCTGAAAGGTTGGGGATGTAATATTCAAAAAAGCAGCGTTCATGCAATAAGGTTTCCATCATTTCCAGATGCAGGTTTTTCCGGATATCCACCAGGGTAAAAAAGCCCATTAATTTGTCATCGCCAAGTTGCTTCTGGTCAAAATAGCCACGTACGAGCTGATAAGTACGCTGCGATAAGGTAGTAGGTATGGTGGGCATCAATACCATATCGGCTGCTTCAAACACATTGTCGGCCAGGAGTGAAAAACCCGGAGGACAATCTATAAATACGAAGTCATACGTTTCCCGAACTTGCTTCAACAGTTGTTTCAATTGCTTTCTTGAAGATTTCTGGTCACCCAAAAGCAGGTCCAGCTTCCTGGACGACTTGTCGGCCGGAATGATATCCAGGTTCGGAAATTCAGTTTGCTGTATCAGTTCCTCCATGCCCCTGTCATGATCCAGGAGTTTTTTAAAATGTGCCTTATCCTTTACCTGAGTTTTAAAATAAAAACCGGCCGCGCCTTGCGGATCCATATCCCAGACCAGTGTACGGTAATTGTCCAGAGCAGCAAGGTGAGCCAGATTTACACAGGATGCGGTTTTGCCCACACCCCCTTTAAGGTTATACAAGGCGGTCACAAACATAGCGGTAAGTTTCTACTGAATAAAGATAGTCTGTTTTTTGAATTCCTCCTGCTTTTCCAGGAAATCGATCAATTGTTCCAGATGCCCGGGCCGGTTAATGTCCACATGCGTCATATCCAGGCGCAATACCGGCAACTCGGTTTGCTCCAGAAACTGCATATAGGCTGCTTCAATGGTTTTTAAGTAGCTATCTTCTATTGTTTGTTCATAGGTCCGTCCACGGGCTTTAATTTGCTGCTGTAGTTTGTAAACAGGCGTATGCAAAAAGAGGATCAGGTCGGGCTTGGGTAGGTTGGCCTTCATGATATCGGCCATGCGTTGAAAGAGGCTGTATTCGGCTTCATTTAAATTGACGCGAGCAAACAACTGGCTTTTTTCCCAGATATAATCAGCTATAGTCACCTCCTGAAAAAGATCCCGGTTCAGTAGCGTCTCTTGCTGTTGTTGGTAGCGTTCCGCCAGGAAGGAGAGTTCGAGCGGGAAGGCATACCTGGCTTTATCTTTGTAAAAAAGGGGTAAAAAAGGGTTGTCGGCGAATTGCTCCAGCAGTAACCGGCCCTGGTAATGCATGGCCAGTTTGTGGGCCAGGGTTGTTTTTCCCGAACCGATATTCCCTTCCACCACCAGGTAGTTCCACTTCATAGCCGTAAAGATAAAGGGCAAAAGACAGGAGGCAAAAATTTTTATGCCGTCCTAAGGGGAGTTACAGGCAAATTGTCTTCGCAGCTATCCAGCAGTTCCTGATTGCTGACACCCAGGAGTGGATGGATGAAATCCGGTGCAATCTCCGCAAGTGGCAGTAAGACAAAACGCCTGTGGGCCATCAGGGGATGGGGAATCGAAAGCCGGGGCGTATCCAGCGTCATCCGGCCATAGTAAATAATGTCTATATCCAATGTGCGTACACCCCAGCGCTGTTGTCGCACGCGACCTTCCTGAGTTTCAATCCGATGAATGAGCGCCAGCAGGTCTTCAGGGCTAAGCGTGGTCTCTATCCCCAGTGCCTGATTCAGGTGTGGGGGCAGGTCTTCATTACCCCAGGCAGCCGTTTCGTACACCCGGGAACGGGCCACCACCTTCCCCGCATGTTTTGCGAGTAAGCCTGCGGCTGCTTCCAACCGCTCCGTACGGTTGCCTTCGTTACTTCCGGTAAGCAGGTATACAAGTGGCATAAATTCGAAGCGGTAAGAAAAGGGGCCTTAAGAAAGGGTTTTGATTTGAGCCAGCATACTTTCCGTTTTTCCTTCCAGATGCATTTGGAAAAGCGCGGCACAGGCCTTAGCGTCCGAAAGTGCATTATGGTGCTGTAATTCAATGCCATATGCGTTACACAAGAGCGCCAGGTTGCGTTTGAAGATCTTAACCGTGCAATGGGATTGAAAAAGGGGTTCCGGAAGTTTATAGAAATCCAGCGAAGCCCTGAGGCAAGAGCAATCAAAAGGCGCATTGTGTGCCACTACATGCTGGCCAACAATATAAGGCTCTATCTGGGGCCATACTTCGGCAAAAGTGGGCGCATGAGCCGTTTCTTTACGTGAAATACCATGTACCCGTGTATTTCCCCAATGGTATTCGTTTCCCGGAGGCTGTACCAGCAAATCTATTTCTTTGGTCACCTGGCCATGTTCTATTCGTACTAATCCCACCTGGCAAATACTCCACAATTTCGCATGCGCCGTTTCAAAGTCGATAGCGGTAAACCGGGTTAGGGAAGAAAAATCACTGAGTTGCATTTTTTTTCTTTTTATAAACCGGAACGGTGCTGCAGGGTTCTCCATACATCAGGCTCTTTACCTCCGGTAGCAATTTATAAGTAATGGCGGCAAATGCAGCAGAAGGTAAGGGCTGGTCGCCGCAGCCCTTGATGACAACGCGCTTATCTGTGTAATCACGGGCATCTATCCGCTCTATAGCCCGCAACAGCAATTGATCTCTCGTAGCGGCTACCGTACCCGTAAATACCTCTTGTACAACAGGTTGTAGTTTGGCCGCTACCAGCATGTAGGCCCACATAGGGATAATGGCATCGGCTGTACAGGTAAGGGACACCACCTTATCCTGGTAAACAGACCAGTCATGCTCTTCCAGGGCTGCTCTGAACTCCTTTTCCCTCAATATCATTTCACGAAACAAAAAGGGCTTGAGGTCAAAGACCATACTGTCTGCTGTGGCAGGCAGCAGCTCCTCCAGGTTAAGTGTAATGATACCACTTTCTGCTATTTTATTAACAATAGTATCCTGCATAGTCGATCAATTAACGCAAAAGTACAAAGAATAACACCATTTGCCTTTATGCAGGTATGGAGAAAATTTATAATTTCCGCACCAGCGAGCTGAGCGGATGACGGAGGTTGGCATAGGACATCATATCCACTTTAATACTACCCACAAGGATAGGGCTTTCTACGCGCAAGGGAATATGATTGCGATCGTCACTTACCCACACCACCATATCTTCCCCCCCTTTAAAGAGCGTACCCTCGATCAACAGGGGTTGTATTTTTATAGCGTTAAAGACGCCGTATTTCGTCTTTATCCTGGCCTTGCCTACATAGCGGATGTACAAGTGGTACACCTCATCATCCAGAAACATGGTGAAGGGTATCTTGGCGCCTGGCTTGTACTTGCCATAATCGATATTACGGGCATAATAAATGGCCGATAGCACATCCTGTACGCATTCCGGCACATCAAAACTCTTTTTGTTGGAGTACGCCTTTTTATATTCCCGATTGAAGGTAACATGATTAAAAATCTTATATCCATCCTCATTTACATCGCGTATAAATTTAAGGGGCAACAAGGTGGCCGTATCCAGGAAGGTTTCGTAGCGGTCCCGCACCTTAAAGATCCAGTCATACGTGTCATAGGTACGGCCATCGCCGATAATATGAAATACTTTAGTCCCTTTCAGGTCGGTAAGTTTGGTATTAAACACCGCCTCCCCCGCAGGCACCCAAAGGGCACTCAGGTTATAATAGATCTTGAACCGTATCATTTCTCCGGCCTGCAGGCACTGGTTGGTTGTATGGCAAAACCCATCCTTGGCCAGGGTACCATAGCTACACCACGAAAAAACCAATACCCATATCCATTTCATCATACATTTATCTGTTGTTCCTTCTTTAGACTATCCGCAGCTCAGGGGTTTAGTCTCCCCTGCTGCTTTTCATTCCCGATCTCATTATACCTGTTGCGGGCTTGTTGCACATAGGTACTGCCCGGATACTCGAGAATAATGGTTTCATAGTATTTGCGGGCTTGCTGCTTATCCGCCAAGCGGGTATCGTAGAGTAAAGCCAGCTTATAGGCGGCATCATCGCCCAAAACATCATCGCCATAACTTTCCAGAACGCGTTCCAGATAAGCTATCGCATGGGGATAACGGCCCTCTTCCGTGGCAATTTCGGCACGCAACATCAGTATATCATCCTGTAACTCAGACTGGGGGAATGCCTGCGCGATACTATCCAACAAGCGGTCAGAGGCTTCTGTCTTATGCTGAAATAAAAGCAGGTCGGCTGCCGCAAAACGCGCCAGGGCCGTCTGGTTGCTATCTGAGTCCCGGTTTTCTGTAATGAGCACTGACAGGTACAAGGCATCGTTGGCAATCAGCTCGGTAGTAGATGCTTTCAAAACGGACAACTGTACCTGTGCCCATTCAAAGTCGCCGCGATAATACGCCAGCCGCGCATTCTTATACCGGGCTTCTTCGCCCAGCTGATCTTCTTTAAAGGCTTTATCTACCTGACTGTACATTAATGTGGCCTCCCATACGTTCCCACTCAGGATATAATAGTCCCCTATGTCCAGTTTGCAGTAGCCTGCCATTTCCTTGCGCATACCGGGCCCTGCCACAGCTTGTTCCAGCAGGGCTATGGCCGAGTCGGGCTG
>JBEBUO010000072.1:0-10600 GCA_040393285.1 Taibaiella helva
CATAGTTTTCCTGATCAAGATTAAACCATTTAAATACCCATGCCGTACTGTCTTTCCCAAACATGGATTGATAAGGTTGTGCTTGTGTATCCTGGCAGCAGGCTAAGGATAGGAAGCCAAGTAGGTAAATGCAATTTTTCATAAGCTAAAAGTTTTTATCCATGACGCGTTAACGATAAACCACCAGTTTTTGGGTATAAGTCACCTGGTCTTTTGTGGTGATTTTTAGGAGATACAGCCCGGCTGGTATGCGGCTGATGTCCGTTTTGCCGGGCCCGGTAATTTTCCTGAGCATTTTACCCGACAGGTCATAAATGCCGGCTGATTTCAGTGTTCCCAAATATGCCTCATCAATAATAATATAATCACTTGCCGGGTTGGGGTAGACTTTAATTGCCGGGGCCTTGTTTATATCCTGTTCGTTTATAGCGTTACCTGACTGTGGGCAAAGACCGGCATAGCGAAGATTTTTGTAACTGGTTTGAATACCATCTTTATAGCTACACATCAGGTATTGATCGCGCAATCCACCAAAATGATGTTTCCACAAAGGTCCGGCATTGCTACCTATACCTTCTATCAGCGTAAAGGGTTCAGACGCCCTCACAGGCGTTTCCCATGGGCCGAAATCAGCTAAATACGCATACTGATGTTGGAAATAGATGTACTTTAAGCCATCTATATACCTGACACTATCTACCTGGCTATAAAGAGGCGAGTCGGAATAGCCGGTAACCATATTTTTTATATCGAAACTGTCTCCTTCACTAAGGCTAAAATCAAAAGTGAGGTATTCCACGGTATCCAGTCCGTCCGTGACCTCCAAAGGCCGGAACCATACTTTTCCGCTGGCCGTATCCTCCCTGAAAAGCGCCGTATAAGGAGACGCCATATAATTGGATACTACTTTTTTATAAAGCGTATCATGGACAAGGGTATCTTTTTGATAATAATAGTACGCATCCGCTACCATGCTTAAATTTATCCACCTGAACACCCATTGGGTACTATCCGTACCAAATATGGACTGATACGGCTGTGCCTGTGTACGCTGGCAAAAGGCCAAGGACAGAAAGATAAATGCATAAATGAAATTTTTCATGAGTCCGGGGTTTTACCATGTAAATATAAATATTAAAATAAAAAATTTCTATTGTTTTTTTTTGATAAACCCGGCGGCGTCTGGCGTGATACGCTGCTCCTGCTGCAAATCTTGATACATAGGGTATCACATGGAACTCGTATATACCGCTGCCGGAACCCGCATTATTCCCTGCCTGCCAATTGAAATATGCTTATTACATTTGTGCCCTAATGGCAGCTGAAGAACATAAGGATAAGGAACACATGCGCCTGGCCAAGCGCATGGCCGTATTGGGGATATGCTCCCGCCGGGAAGCCGATGCCTATATCCTTAAAGGCTGGGTGAAGGTAAATGGCGTAGTGGCCACCCTGAAAGGACAAAAGGTGACAGCGCAGGACAAGATCACCCTGAGTCCCCAGGCCCAACAACAACAGCACCAACGCGTGACCATACTGCTGCATAAGCCGGTAGGCTATGTGAGCGCCCAACCCGAAAAGGGCTACAAGGCGGCAGCAGAACTGATTACGCCGGCCAACCAATGGACGGAAGATAAAAGCGGCATTCGCTTTAGCGAACAACATAAATATGGCCTGGCACCGGCCGGTCGTCTGGATATCGATTCTGTAGGCCTGCTGGTACTGACGCAGGACGGACGGATAGCGAGGCAACTGATAGGCGCTACCAGTGAAATGGATAAGGAATACCTGGTAAGGGTGACGGGCCAACTACAGGAAAACGGCCTGCGCCTGCTCAACCACGGCCTCAGCCTGGATGGCCAGGCACTCTTACCGGCTCAGGTGAGCTGGCAAAATGAAGACCAGCTCAGGTTTGTGTTGCGCCAGGGCAAAAAGCGGCAGATCAGGCGCATGTGCGAATTAGTGGGGCTCAAAGTAATCGGGCTCAAGCGCATTCGTATGGGCAAGATTCATTTGGGGAAATTACCACCCGGTAAATGGCGCTACCTGGCAGCACATGAACATTTTTAGCCCTCCTGCGGCACAACATTTATTTCCTGCGCAGGATCGTGTAACTTGCAACAAATTTCTTCATCATGGATACAACACATCAATTAAAACAACTGTTACAACAACGCATAGCGATTATAGACGGCGCCATGGGTACCATGATCCAGCGCTACAAGTTATCTGAAGCCGATTTTCGGGGCCAGCAGTTTAAAGACTGGCATTGTGACCTGAAAGGCAATAACGACCTCTTATCCCTTACCCAGCCCCAGATCATACAAGCGATCCACCTGGAATACCTGGAGGCCGGAGCCGATATTATTGAAACCAACACCTTTAGCGCCCAGGTCATTTCCATGGCCGACTATGACATGCAGGCCCATGCCTATGACATGAATGTGGCTTCAGCCAGGGTAGCGCAGCAGGCAGTGGCGGCCTTCCATGCCGCTCATCCTGAGGCGGGCCCTAAGTTTGTGGCCGGTGCTATCGGCCCTATGAACAAAACCTTATCCCTTTCTCCCGATGTCAACAATCCCGGCTTCCGTTCGGTGACTTTTGATGAGGTGTCAGCGGCTTATTACCAACAGGTTTCGGCATTGGTAGCGGGCGGCGTTGACCTCCTGCTGGTGGAAACCATTTTCGATACCCTGAATGCCAAAGCGGCCTTGTTTGCGATACAGCAATATGAGGACGAACACCAGCTTAGCCTGCCCATCATGATTTCCGGCACCATTACCGATGCCTCCGGAAGGACCCTGAGTGGACAAACACTGGAAGCCTTTTACATTTCTATACAACATGCCCAGGCGCTGAGTGTAGGCCTGAACTGTGCTTTGGGCGCAGCCGAGATGCGGCCCCATGTAGCAGAACTATCAAAGATCGCTACCTGCTATGTGAGCGCTTACCCCAATGCGGGTCTGCCTAATGCCATGGGTGAGTACGACGAAACGCCGGAGGAAACGGCTGCTATTATAGCCGATTTTGCCCGTAATGGCTGGGTCAATATGGTGGGCGGCTGCTGCGGTACTACCCCCGATCACATCAGGGCCATTGCCGCTGCCGTACGGGATATTCCGGCGCGTAAGCCGCCTGTAGAAGCGACAGCACTGGCTTAGCAGATTTGTACTTCCCGTTCCAGCGAAATGTCAAATTTTTGGGCAACAGATGTCAATATTTTTGACGAAAGCAGGGCTATGTCCTGTCCCCTGGCCTGCCCGTAATTGACCAATACCAGGGCCTGGTGCTGGTGCACACCATAATCATCCTGCCGGTAGCCTTTCCAGCCACACTGCTCTATCAGCCATGCGGCTGGCAGCTTTACCCGGCCGCCGGGCAGGGTAAAGCCGGGTAGGCCCGGAAACTGCTGTTGTAACTGCCTGTAGCGCTCCTCCGTCACTTCAGGATTCTTGAAAAAGCTGCCGGCATTGCCTATTTCCGCCGGATCAGGCAACTTGGATTTCCGGATGCGTATTACGGCTTCCGATACTTTTTCAAGGGAGAGCTCCTTGACACCCATCAGCTCCAGCTCCCGCCCTATTTGTCCGTAGCTGATCCTGAAATCGGGTGTTTTACTTAAGCGGAATACCACGTGGGTAATGATGAGTTGGTCTTTCCAGTCGTGTTTAAAAATACTGTCCCGGTAGCCAAAGTGGCAATCTGCATTGCTAAAGGAAACAGAGCGGCGCTCCTGCGGGTGCCAGCAATGAACGGTGTCGATCACTTCCCGGACTTCAACCCCATAGGCCCCTATATTTTGAATGGGTGCTGCGCCTACCGTACCGGGAATGAGGGAGAGATTTTCTACGCCGGCATAATGGTGGTGGATGCAATACAACACAAATTCATGCCACAGCTCCCCGGCGCCTACCTCCAGCCACACCTGCTGGGCATCTTCCTGAAGCAGGCGAATGCCTTTAATCCGGTTATGAAGTATCCATTGGCCGGGGTTGCCGGTAAAGAGCATATTGCTGCCGCCGCCCAGTACTTTAAAGCCCTTGCTGAATTCAGGCTGGGTATCGATGTCGGTTAGCGCGGCCGCATCGGTAAAGGTGGAAAAGTGTGCCGCATACACCTTCATGCCGAAGGTATTGAGCTCATAAAGGGGATAATGGTGTTGAACAGGCAGCATCTGCAAAGATTAGGCTGCTAAATAACAACAAATGGCCAAATCAGCCAAAGTAAATACCTGTCTACGCACTCATGGCCAGTTTAGACTGCAGGGAAGCATTGCGCTCCCGCAGGAAATGCATGAATTCCTGTGCATTAACAGGCTGATCCAGGGCGGCCTGGCTTTCTACTACCGCCTCGGGCTGTTCGGTAAGGTGAAGGGTGCCAATACCTGCAAATTCCCATTGATACTGGGCGGTATCGCTATGCTTATCCAGTTCTTTTGTAGCGGTGATGAGGGCCTGCAGGTAGGCTTCTCTTTCATTTTCCGCAGTTAAGAGGCGGGTTTGCTTTTCGAACCGGCTTAAGGGCGGGTTCTTTTTATTGTCGATTCTGAAAATCAATTCAGCTATATAACAGCTTGTGTCCATTTCTAAATATTAAATGTGGCTTAGGCAGGCGAAGGAAACGTATCCATCCCGGATTTTATTTTCCGAAATACCCCCGTCTGGCTATTTTAACATGCTTTGTGTCTGTGCTTATAGTTTTTTTAACCTGCCGGAGCCTGTAATTGTTACTTCATCAACCGATGGCTCGCCTTTGTAATATACACTACCACTACCGGTAATTTTCACCTTCAGGTGGTCCGTTACCCAAATGCGTACATTGCCCGATGCAGTGAGCTGTACTTCACTATTAGCTGCCCTCAGCGACAGTAGTTCGATATTTCCGCTACCCGTTACTTTTATTTTTTCATCAGTTACGGTGCCCCCGTTAACCTCCATATCGCCGCTTCCGGTAATGGAGGCATCCAGCAGCTCGGCGCTCAGCTCACCAATGTCCAAATTGCCACTACCGGTAATGTTGGTACTGAGTTCGTGGGCTGTTACACCTGCCAGGTGCATATTGCCCGATCCGTAAATACTTAGGCTCAGTTGGTCCGCTTCCACCGTATTATGTACCATCATATTGCCCGATCCGTTCAGCCTCAGGCTTTTGATGTCGGGTGTCGTAATCCGCACGGTAAGCTGATCTGAGTTCTTGATGATGTTGTTCTTTTTGAACTTAATGGTCAGGAGGTTATTGGTTACCACCGTTTCCAGCTCGTCAATAATGTTCTGCTGGCCTTCAATGCTTAGTTTGTATGCATTTCCGTAAGTAATCAATACGTCGCCGGGAAATTCAGCAGCTATGGCAGAGTAGGCTTCAAGGCTGCGCTCTTCCGTCACTTCCGGGCCCGATCCTTTAATCTTATTGCACGAGCTGAGGGCTAGTGCAGTAACAAGGCCGATAAGGCCGGCAACCAAATAGTTTTTCATAAGTCTGATTTTAGGTCATCAGGGTTTTCGGATAAGTAGACGAACGAAAACGGTGCAATATTTGGAGGATAAGCTATTTTAACAAATTTATTTTCAAAGGGAACGTTGTTTAGCGCGTGTAGGACGGGTAAAGGGCCGGTTTTATCAAAATTTTACCTAAAAATGAGGCAAATCATTATTGTTTTTTGAAAAAGGATTTTATATTTGATACATAAAACTTTATTTATATGGGCTTTGTTAAGGAGTTTAAAGAGTTTGCCGTAAAAGGTAATGCCGTTGACTTAGCTGTGGGTGTGATCATTGGCGGTGCCTTTGGCAAGATCATCGACAGTATTGTAAATGATCTCGTCATGCCTGTGGTGTCGGCCATTATAGGTTCCCCTGACTTCAGTAACCTGTACATGGTGCTGAAAGATCCGGCACAGAAAATAAGTTCGGGTATGGCGCTGGCCGATGCCCGGGCGGTAGAAGGAGCCGTGGTGTTTGCTTATGGTAACTTCATTACGATACTGATTAACTTTATCTTACTGGCTTTCGTCATTTTTCTGATGGTCCGGGCCATTAATAAATTAAAGCGCAAAGAAGAAGCAGCGCCGGACCCGGGACCTTCGTCAACCGATGTACTGCTGACTGAGATACGCGATGAATTGAAAAAGAAAGGCTAATTTTGCCCTAAATTTTCTGGTACCACCCCGAAGGTTTTTTTATCTTCGGGGTGTTTATATTCAATCGTTTAATCAATGCCAGCGGTTGTTTAGTTACAGCAGTCAGACGTTTGAATTTTAATTTTTATCATCTACATCGTATAGCTCATGCAGCAAGGTTCCATATACCCTCAATTCCAGCAACTTAAGGCTAACGGTAACCATGGCTTCGCCGTATTGATTGACCCCGATAGCGTGACCCCGGAATCTATCAGGGAAACGGCACGTCTTTGTATAGCCGCGGAGGTAGATTTTGTGTTTATGGGCGGCAGCATCATGGTTACGGCTCATGTAGATCGGTGTATACAGGAGTTTAAGCAGGTGTGCGATATTCCGGTTATCCTGTTTCCGGGCAGCCCCTCCCAGGTCTCCCCCAGTGCCGATGCCTTACTCTACCTGTCGCTGGTATCGGGTCGCAACCCCGACCTGCTGATCGGGCAACATGTCATCTCTGCCCCGGCAATCAAAATGAGCGGCCTTGAAGTCATCTCTACCGGTTATATGGTCATAGACGGAGGCGTGCCCACCACGGTTTCTTATATGAGCCATTCGGCACCCATTCCGGCCAACAAGCCCGATGTAGCCTTATGTACCGCATGGGCAGCAGAGCTGCAGGGCAAGCATGTGATTTATATGGATGCGGGTAGCGGCGCCCAGTACCCCATCAGTGCCACCATGATTCAGCGGGTGAGCAGCCATATCGATCTGCCTTTGATCATTGGCGGGGGTATCCGCACCCCCGAAAAAGTGCTTGAAAACTGCCGTGCAGGCGCCCAGATCATCGTGGTAGGCAATGCGATAGAAAAAGATCCCGGGCTGATTAAGGAGCTTTGCCAGGCTACAAAAAGCGTGGGCGTATAAACCGCAGGCAGGCAAGACATTCATTTTATTACCCTACTAACAGATCATGACGATGGTATCCATTGTGCAACAAATAAAAACGGCTGCGGCTGCGGCCATTCATCAGTTATATCCCCAGGCTGTAGCAGATGAAGAAGCGATATTGGTAAATGAAACCAAACCGGAATTTACCGGCGATTATACAATCGTACTTTTCCCCTTTGTCAAGTCACTACGCCAAAACCCGGCGGTGCTGGGCAAAGCCATAGGCGACCTCCTGCTGGAGCGTCATGATTGGATTGTTGCCTACGATGTGGTTGCCGGATTCCTAAACCTGCAATTATCTGACCAGCGGTTTCTCGAATTTTTGCAGCAGACTTTCGGCCGGCCCGACCTGGGATACCAGCCGGCACAGGGACGTAAAATAATGGTGGAGTATTCTTCTCCCAATACCAACAAGCCGTTACACTTCGGCCATTTGCGCAACAACTTCCTGGGATGGTCGCTGGCTGAGCTCTTAAAAGCCAACGGCCATGAAGTAATCAAAGCCAACCTGATCAATGATCGTGGTATCCATATTTGTAAATCCATGATTGCCTGGCAGCGATATGCCGGAGGCGCCACCCCGGCAAGTACCGGTATTAAAGGCGACCACCTGGTAGGTGATTATTACGTGCGCTATAACAATGTGTATAGAGAAGAGGTAGCGCAGCTGGTGGCAGGTGGCATGGATACGGAAACGGCAGAAAAGGAGGCACCTATTTTTAAAGAAGCACAGGATATGCTGCGCCGTTGGGAAGCAGGTGATAAAGAAGTATATACCCTCTGGGAGGAAATGAATGGCTGGGTATATAAAGGCTTTGAGGAAACTTACAAGAAGCTGGGACTCGATTTTGATAAAATGTATTATGAGAGTGAAACCTACTTATTAGGCAAAGAAATAGTGCAGGAAGGTCTGGAAAGAGGCGTATTGTTTACAAAGGAAAATGGCTCGGTATGGATTGATCTTACGGCCGAGGGACTAGACGAGAAATTACTGTTGCGTGCAGACGGCACTTCTGTGTATATGACCCAGGACTTGGGTACGGCCTGTTTAAAATATAAGGACTTTCATATGGATGAAAGTATTTACGTTATTGGCGACGAGCAGAACTACCACATGCAGGTGCTTAAGCTCATTTTGCAGCAACTCGGACAGCCCTGTGCCGATGGTATTTTCCATCTCTCTTATGGTATGGTTGAGCTTCCCACCGGCCGTATGAAAAGCCGTGAGGGAACGGTAGTGGATGCAGATGATATGATTGCAGAGATGATTGCCCTGGCTAAAGAGCAAACCGAGCAGGCCGGAAAGACCGAAGGTTTTACGGAAACAGAACTGGAGCAACTGTACCGTATTATCGGACTGGGTGCGCTTAAGTTCTACCTGTTGCGCGTGGAGCCCAAAAAGAAAATGATCTTTGATCCTAAAGAATCCATCGACTTGCATGGATTTACCGCCACCTTTATTCAGTATGCACATGCACGGATTTGCTCTGTATTGCGCAAGTCCGAAGTCACGTTATCCGGCCAGGTGACAGCAGAGGCACCCTTGGCCGATCTGGAAAAAAGTCTCTTGTTGCAGATGGAGCAATTCCCTGCGGTAGTGGCGCAGGCCGGACGCGAATATAACCCCGCTGCATTATGCAACTATGCCTTCAGGCTGGCGCAGTCTTTTAATACTTTTTTTGACAAACATCATATTAATAATGCCGAAACGGAAGAGAAGAAATACCTGCGGCTGTATATAGCGGCCCATACTGCCGCTACCCTGCGTAGGGCTATGGGCTTGCTGGGCATAGAAGTGCCGGAAAAAATGTAAGCCTCCTAAGCCTTTTTTTCGTTAGGACCCTGCACCGAATGTGCAGGGTTTTATTATTATGTGAAAATGCCTTTTTCGAGGCAGTTTTTATTAAATTCGCAAAGAGATAAGCGGATACCTCCTGTCCATGTTCTGCAGGAATCGGGCCCGAGACGGATTTTTTGTATGCCTGTTGAAACCTACTGATTATTAACCCGGAAAAGGAATAATGTTATGACCACACTGTCAAATGATGCCAACAACCACCTGAGCCCGGAATTATGGGAGCAGTTTACCTTCGAAGGAAAAGAATTTTGCGCGCTTAATGAAGCCGGAGAATTAGTGCTGAAGGGCCACGATCATTGTCCCGAACGAAAACTATCCGTGCTGCATGCAGACAGTTATGAATCTGTAGTGCATGCGCTTGCCGAGAAGTTTAAGGAAGTAACAGCTAAGCTCACAGAACTTCATACAGAATGGGAGCAGGCAGAGGACAAGCTAAAGGTGGCTGGTAAGGTATGGCGTACAAAAGATTACCTGGACCGGGCTAGTGCTGTGGGTAATTACCTGCCTTTTTACCAGGATCTTAAAGAGAAGCAGGATTTTATCAGGGAGCAATACGAGCAGAACTATGCAGCCAAGGTAAAGCTGGTGGAAGCGGCAGAGCAATTAAAGGATTCGGATGACTGGAAGGCGGCTACGGAGGCCTACCGCCAACTGCAGGAAGACTGGAAAAACAGCGCGCCGGTAGAGCGGGAGCGTAATGACCAATTATGGGAACGTATGGATGCCGCACGTAATCATTTTTATGAACGTAAACGGCAGCATCATGAGGAGGTGGAGCAGGACATGATGCAAAACATGGACCTTAAAATGGAACTATGTGAAAAGGCTGAAGCTTTAGCCCATTCGGAAGAGTGGCGCAAAACATCGGATATCCACAAGGAACTGATGGAACAATGGAAAAAGATCGGTAAAGTAGCTTCACACGAAAAGAGTGAGGAATTATGGCAGCGTTTCGTGAGCGCCCGCAATACATTTTTTGAACGAAAAAAGGCCCATTACGATACCATACAACAAGAACAGGAGTCCAATTATGCCGCCAAACTGGTTTTGGTCGAAAGATCGGAAGCCCTTGCAGGCAGTACGGACTGGAAGGAGACCGCTCAGGAAATGGGAGCCATCATGGATCAATGGAAAACCATTGGCCGGGTACCGGCAGAGCAGGCAGATGCCTTATGGACCAGGCTACAGGCAGCCAGAGATATTTTTTTCGGCGCTAAACGTCAGCATGCTGAGGAGTTTAAAGTGAGCCTGGAAGATAACTATGCACAAAAACTGGCTTTGATGAACCGGGCAGAAGCGCTTAAAGGGTCTACCTCATGGCGTGAAAGTACAGATGAGCTGAATGAATTGATGGTTGAGTGGAAAAAGATCGGCCATATACCAAGAGAATATGGCGACGAAGCTTGGGAGCGCTTTATTGCCGCCCGCAAATACTTTTTCGAACGTAAGGATGCAGACCGGGAGAAACGTAAGGCCCGGTTTCAAAGCCAGGTGGAGAGTCGCTACCAGCAAACCCGCCAGTTCCTGGATAAAATTAGGACCGAGCTGGCTGAAGAAGAAGACAAGCTGGAAGAATTTAAGGCCTCCCTGCTTCAGCTGCACCCCGAGACTGGGGGCAAGGAGTTGGAGCTAAAGACCCATTTGGAAAACCTGATTCGCCAGATTGAAGAGAAACTTCCGGG
>JBEBUO010000073.1:0-10412 GCA_040393285.1 Taibaiella helva
GTGTACATGATCTCGTACATACGCCAGTCAATAACAGGACCGCCGGCCACCCCACAGGCAAATACGTCAGGATGTCGCAACATGAGTGAGGTGGTCATAAATCCGCCAAAACTCCAGCCATGCACGCCCATACGGTCTCCATCAATAAATGGGAGTGATTTAAGATAGTTCACACCCTTAAGCTGGTCATTCATTTCTACCGTGCCTAAATGACGGAAAGTAGCTTGCTCGAATGCCAGACCGCGGTTACTGCTTCCCCTGCCATCCATTACAAATACAAAATAACCTCTTTGTGTCAGGTAATCATACCAGAGGTTGCCGGAAGCGGGATAGCCATTGGTGACCAGCTGTACATGCGGACCGTTATACAAGTAAACAATGACAGGGTAGTGCTTGCTGCTGTCGAAATTGGCAGGATACATCAATTTGCCATATAAGGATGTGCCGTCATCGGCTTTTAGGGTCACAGCTTCTAGCCGGGCTAATTGATATGCTTTTAGTTTATCTTCAGATTGGAGCAGGACGGCAGTAGGCCTTTTGCCTTTGGTTTCCAAAAGGGTAGCATGATACGGTGTTGTAGCATTTTGATACTCGTCAATGAGGTATGTGCCCTTGGTGTTAGACCGGCCCTGATGAATTCCCGGAGCCTGGTCTAATCTTTGGATTTTTCCCGTCTCCCATTGCACTTTGTACAAATGTTTTTCCATGGGGCCATCTTTAGTTCCTGAAATAATCAATTCCTTCTGATCCGCCCGATGTCCCAGCAGCTCATTTACTATCCAGTTGCCTTTGGTAATCTGATTCAGCAATTTGCCTTCACTATTGTATCGGTACAGATGCATATAGCCGTCGCGTTGGCTCCACCAAACAAATTCATCTGATCTGCCTGGCAAGAAGGTAAGGGCATGCTGCGGTTCTACGTATTTTTCATCACTTTCTTCAAATAGTGTTTTTACCAGATTGCCGGTTTGCGCGTCATATTGGTTAAGTTGCATATGATTTTGCTGCCGGTTCAATATTGCCACATAAATATACTTTTCATCAGGGCTCCAGGTAACGCAAGTCAGGTATTGGTCCGCAGGTTCGCCTGTCTTTAGGAAAACGGTATTTCCTGTGGCTATGTGGTACACGCCAATGGTTACTTCGTGAGAGGTATCGCCTGACATGGGATATTTGATATTCGTATTTGCTGCGGGTACCGAAGACCAGTCAATAACAGGGTAGTCGTTGACCATCGTTTCATCCATTCGATAATAGGCAAGCGCATTGCCTTTGGGGGAGAAAAAAATACCACCATCGATGCCAAATTCATTGCGATGAACAGATTGTCCATTAAGCACATGGGGTATTTGTTCGTTGGTAACGGAAATGGTACGTCCATCTGCGGTAAGGAGCTGCAAATTATTATCGACGGTATAGGCAATTTGAAGCCCATTATCGTCTATTGTAATATTTTCTGCTTTATCGAGAACCTGGTTCTGTTCGCCCGGACCTGCCCATGCCTCAATAACCCACTTTTTGTTTTTTTCCTGTAGCCGGAAGTATTGTTTTTTAACGGCAAAGTATCCCGTAGTGCTGGTGCGCCAGTTGACAATCGGAAAGGAAGTTATCGTCTGATTGAATGCTTTTATATCTGCTAACCGTAAAAGTGTATCAACCTTCATTGCAGGAACCGTTGTCCGAATAAGGGATTCCTGTCCCTTAGTCCCCACAATTTGTGTATAAGCGTCCGTGCCAGGTATCCAGGCTGGTTGGGCTAGTTTTTTTGGTGCCAATTGGCCGCTCAAGCCCAGAACAGCCTCTTCCATCGTTAATTGCTTTTGCGCAAATGTGGAAGAAATCGTACTACAAATTAAGAGTGTAAACAGGTGCTTCTTCATGGCTCAAAAATAAAAACTTATTGCGTTACACCTAGGGGGATTTATAGGGGTAGGAGGTAGGAGGGTTGCGGATTAAAGAAAATATGTATATTTACCTTATGTTAGGTCTGGAAAACGACGAATTGTTGTTTCGGCTTGCGTTAAGCAAAGTAGAGGGCATTGGAGCTATTCGTGCCAGGTCTCTTTTGCGTCATTTTGGTAGTGCCAAAACCATATTCTCCCTCGGCGTAAAGTCTTTAAGAGGGGTAGAGGGCTTAGGAGAAAAGGGCATGCGCGCTTTACTACAGCCGGTCGATTTTAAACCCATTGAGCAGGAGTTATTATTTATTGAGAAAAACAACGTACAGGTATTGTTTATCGACCAGCCGGGTTATCCCAAACGGTTGAAACATTGCCCCGATGCCCCCATTACCCTTTTTTTTAAGGGTAACGATAACCTTCAGTGCGACCGGGTGGTGGCCGTTATCGGCACAAGGAAAAACACCCATGCCGGACAAAGTCTTACGGAAGATTTAATTGCTACACTCAGCAATCAAGGGGTGTTGGTGGTCAGTGGCCTGGCTTTTGGCATAGATGCCTGGGCGCATAGGGCAGCCTTAAATAACGGATTGCAGACCGTAGGCGTGTTGGCGCATGGTCTGGATCGTATATACCCTTCTGCACATGAAAGTCTGGCCAGAAGGATGGTAGCACAGGGCGGATTGCTTTCAGAGTATCCTTCTGGTACCATTCCGGATAAACAAAACTTTCCAAAACGTAATAGGATTGTTGCCGGAATGGCCGATGTCACTGTCGTGGTTGAAACCCGGGAACGGGGAGGCGCCATGATTACAGCCAATCTGGCGCTGGATTACAACAGGGAGGTTGCTGCTTTTCCCGGAAGGCCGACCGATGTCATGTCTTCCGGATGCAATGAGCTGATTCGCACGAATAAGGCACATCTAATTACGTCAGGTGGCGATCTGTTAGCATTGATGAATTGGGATGTAGACAAGACCCCTAAGGTGAAACAGCAGAAGCTGTTTGTTCAGCTTAGCGAAGCACAGCAGTCCGTTGCTCAGGTACTGGAGGGTGCTGAAGCGCTTCATCTTGATGAGCTGAGTGCCAGGCTTCCTATGGGCAGTTCTGCGCTGGCTTCTGTATTGCTATCTTTAGAATTAGAGGGATTGGTACGCTCGCTTCCGGGCAGGCGTTACCAATTATCCTGATTAAAAATATTATTTCATGGCTACTCCAATTAAAAACCATAAGATAAAGTCCTGGGCCGAAGAGGAACGACCCCGGGAGCGCATGATAAAAAAGGGTTACGCAGCGCTTTCAGATATTGAGCTTCTGGCCATACTTATTCAAAGCGGTACCAAGGAAAGATCTGCGGTGGATCTGGCAAGAGACATCATGCAATTGGGTAATAATAATCTTTCTGTGCTAAGCCGGATGGGCATAAAGGATCTCCAAGCTATAAAAGGTATAGGCAAGGCGCGGGCTATAGCTATTGTGGCGGCATTGGAACTGGGGAGAAGAAGGCAAATGTCAGAAGGGCTACAGAAAAAAAGGGTGAGCAGTAGTAAAGATGCCGCCGAAATACTACTACCCTTACTTAGCGATGCGAACCGGGAAATGTTTTGTGTTTTATACCTTTCTGTAAGCAATAAATTGCTACACTACGAGATGATAAGTGCTGGCGGCACTACAGCTACGGTGGTGGACATAAAAATGATTTTCCGGTCGGCCATGCTTCATCTTGCCACACGGGTGATTATTGCACATAACCATCCCTCCGGTAACCTGAACGCCAGTAAGGCGGATAAAGACCTGACGCATAAGATACGCGATACAGGTAAGCTCATGGATATTCAATTGATAGATCATCTCATCATAGCAGAGAGCCAATACCTGAGTTTTGCCGATGAAGGGCTGCTTTAGTGCTCTTTTAAGTAGCGAATCAGCATGCTTAATGCGCTGTTAGCTGCCATTTCCTTGTTTTGTAGTCTTCCATAGGGAAAGATAAACTGCCTGGTAATGACCTTTCCCTTGGTGGAGAGCGCCATCCAAACCGTACCTACGGGTTTAGCGGGAGTGCCCCCATCAGGCCCTAAAATGCCGGATATAGATAAGGAAATATCTGCTTTAAGTAATTTTCTTGCCTGTCGGGCCATTTGTATCACCGTGGCCTCACTTACCGCACCATCAGTGTTCAACGTTTCTTTTGTAACCTGGAGCAGGCGTCGCTTCGCCTGATTTGCATAGGTAACCAGGCCTCCTTTGAAAAACATGGAACTTCCCGATATATTCGTTATTCGATGTGCCAGATAACCTCCGGTGCAACTTTCTGCAAGGGCCAGCGTGAATTTCCTTGCCAGCAGAAGCTCTTTAAGAAGTTCCTCGAGCGCTATGTCTTTCGTTGCCATTACATGGTCGCCCAGACGCTCAGTAATGCGGGTTGCATATTCATTTACCTTTTCCTGCAATTGGTTCCATTCAGGTCCTTCGATGCTCAGTCGCAGTTTTACCATGCCGGGAGCGGGTAAGTAAGCCAGATGCAAAGCAGGAGGTAACGATTGCTCTATGTCTTCTATTTTTTCTGCAATAGCCGTCTCCCCAATCCCTGTTATGATGAGCGTATGGTGCAGGATATGATAGGTGTTGAGCCGGCTCTTGAGCCGGGGAATTACCTGCTGTTGCATGAGATGCTGCATTTCAAAAGGGACACCTGGCAGGGAGACGACAATACAATCACCCTGCTCAAACCACATGCCGGGAGCGGTGCCCAATTGATTCATCAGAATCGTGCAGTAATCCGGTACTTCAGCCTGTTTTTGTATGCTTTCCAGATGAAAGGGACGTAACCGTTTTGCGTACAGTATTTTGATTTGCTCCAGAACTGTGTCATTGACCCGCAGCTTACTACAGAAATAGTTGGATAGGGTGAGTTTGGTGATATCGTCATTGGTAGGTCCCAGGCCACCGGTAAGGATGATGAGCCCTGCTTGTGGTATATAGTCGTCAAGGGTATTCACAATCGCTTGTTCCGTGTCGGGGATAGAGGTATGACGTAATATCCTGACGCCTACTTTATTGAGTTCCTGTGAAATCCAGGCAGAGCTGGTATCTACAGTTTGCCCTATTAATAATTCATCGCCTATAGTTACAATGATGGCAGCATTCTTCATAATAATGATAGAAAAGGTCAGTAATAAAACCTGGTGGTAAAGGTTACCCGTTCGCGGCCCTTGGTCATCGCATACCAGTTGCCGCTATAACTGATAAAAGTAGGTAAAAGATGTTTGCCAATTTGTTGGAGGTCCACGTGCATCACCACATTAAAATCATAAACGCCGGTTTTATACGACAGGGCGTAATCACGGGCTACGATAGAGTAGTCGCTTTGTCTAAACCAGGTTTTGAATAAATTGATGACCACCTTGTCCGCGTATTCCGGTTTCGGCCGCGCTTCAAACATCAGGCAGCTTACACCGTTTTTTTCTTCTGCTTTAATGCTGAAGTCATACATCTGGGCAATATGAGGCTCAAAGATGGCCGACTTATCGCCCATGAAAGGAACTCCTGATACTTTTGACCCCGGGTTAAACATCAGTTGTTTCAGCTTTGTTTTGCTTTTTTCAAGGGTGCTTTTACCTTTGGTTTCATAGTCTGTATAGCCCTTTACTATGTTGTTTTCGTTACAGACTTTTCCTTTGGTAAAAAATAAAGAAGCATACAATTCAGCAGTGTAATAGTTATAATTGCCTTTTCGGTCGTAGAAGTCACCTGTTGTTTTTTCTTCAAGCACATTCATCGTACGGCAACGGTCACGATAGATTTGCTTGGTTTCACTGATCAGCGATGCTTTTACCCGGCTGCCTTTTTTTTCCAGCACCTTTATGTTATTGTCTGCATTAAAGCTTACCAACCTCAATGTTTTAAAAGCCTTATAAAAAGTGGTATCCTGTCTGATTCTGTTGATGAATTCGGCCGCATCAAAATCTCCCGCCCTGATGATTACCTCATCAATCATAACAGGTTGGCTGAAAGCACTGGTGTCCCTAATTTGTGCCATTGATTTTAAGGCCGACAAGAGCAGCAGTATGACGAAACTTGATCGTAGGGTGTGGATGCTCATGTGGTGACCAATTGTTCCCGAAGCATGGCCTCTGCCCATAACAAATCTTCGGGAGTAGTAAGTTTAATATTTTGCCTTAAACCAGGTATCAGATTGACCTCGTGGCCCGCGTGTTCAACTACCGTTGCTTCATCGGTAAACTGCTCGTTATAGTCCTGGTTGAAAGCAGCCAAAAGCATGTCAGCGCGAAAAGCCTGAGGCGTTTGTACACTGTACAGCCTGCTCCTATCCATTGCCTGGCTGTGGTGTGCCGCCATGTCGACGTGTCGGATGCTATCTGTTACCGGCAATACTGGGATTGCACTGCCCGTTGTGATAGCCTGCCGGTAAGCCTCGTGTAGCCATGCCGTACTGATAAAGGGTCGTACGCCATCATGAACAAATACGATACTATTAGGGAGTACCTCTCGTAAACCGTTTTTGACGCTATGGTGCCGGGTGTCGCCGCCGGCTACGATGGCGGGCTCAATGGGTGGATTGAAGGCCAGCAAGAGGCTATTGCAATAGCTGAAATGCTCTTCTGGCAATACAAGTATCAGTTTAGCATCGGGGAAAGCAAGTTGAAAAGTGCGGATGGAATAGTACAGCACAGGAAAGCCCTGCAAAGGCAGAAATTGTTTGGGAAGAGCATTGCCCATCCGTAAGCCTTTTCCACCGGCTACTATGACTACGGAAACAGGAGGGGTGTGTAACATGGTGTGTCTTTTGCTGCCACAAAGATAAAGGACCAAAAACAAACGCCGGAAAAAATCCGGCGCTCTTGCTTACTGATGTTCTTTCTGTGTTATTTAGGTTGTACTTCTCCGGGAGCAGCCTTTTGGTAGGCTTTACGTTTTTGCATTTTGCTTTTCATCTTTTCCTTGCGTGCTGCATCGGCGGCATCCATTTTTTGTACCTGATCTGCTGTCAGTACGGCCTTAACTTGTTCATTGGTTTGTTGGCGTAGTGCGGCACGACCCTGTGCTTGTTGTGCATCTTCCAGATAAATAGCATGTATCTTTGCTTTTTGATCCGGAGTGAGCTCAAGTGCTTTTTCCATTCGTTCTGTCTTACGGTCGGCTATCACTTTAGGATCCATTTTTCGCTCGGCCTGTACTGTACGTTCGGTTTGTTTTTGAGCTTGTTGCGTTTGGGGTGTTGCTACTTTGCTCTGTGCATATGCAGCGCCTAAGCCTGCTACCAGAATACCTGCGGCAAAAAGTAATTTCTTCATTTTTTTTCGTTTTAGTTGTTTAAACTTGTTTCTTGCCTTCTTTGACTGCCTCCCTTTCTCCGGGTTTAATTATTCCAGAAAAGCACCCGTTATTTTATCTTTTTCATAAGTTACCTGTATCGCATCCTGTAGGGTGGTAGATACGCTATGGCCAATAATATCAGGTGCTATGGGGTAGTTTTTATGTTTCCGGTCGACCAATACAGCTACCTGGATGTTTCCAGGTTCCATGTCCAACAGCAATTTAATGGCATAGATTAATGTTTTACCTGAATTGGCTACATCATCTATGAGCATAATAGCCTTCGCCTTTATGAGCTCAGGGCCGGCATCTAAGGCTACTTGAAGTGGATTGTTCTTGTTAATGGTGAGCGTAACAAAATGCACTTTCAGCGGGCTGATGGTTTCCAGGAGTTGAACCAGGTTCCGGGCTACTACTGTACCTCCCTGCTCTATGCCTACTATGGTAATTTCTTTAAGGGTACTGTTGTTTTCCCAGATTTCATAAGCCATTCTCTTCAGCTTATGTTCGATCTGATCTGAACTTAAAATAGCTACTTTACTCATGATTATTATACTTGAAATACCTTTGATGAACTTTAATTTGATCTGATAGCGACAACCGGATCTAAGCGGGCTGCTGATCGGGCAGGTATATAACCTGCTAAGATACCAACAACCGAAGATATAGAAATACCGATCAGGAAATTTTCAAAAGAAAGTGTGACGGGAAAACCCATCAGGTTGGTTAATAGCAGGCCCAATAGCAAGACAACCAGGATGCCGAGTAAGCCACCAATTATACACAGCATCACAGCTTCGAGTAGGAATTCGGCCAAAATGATATTTTGCCGGGCTCCTATTGCTTTTTTCAGGCCAATAATCTTAGTACGCTCCTTTACCGATACAAACATAATATTGGCTATGCCGAATCCACCTACCAGTAGCGAAAAGAAAGCAATAACGAGGCCTACCAGGTCAATCATAGCAAACATGGTATTGAGCCGGTCTGTTATCTGGCTGAGTTGGTTGATAGAGAAGTTGTTTTTTTCGCCTGGTGCTACCCGCCTGATGGCCCTGAGGATACCTTCGGCCTCCAGGCTCAACTCCTCGGCCGACAGCCCTGCTTTTGCTTTGATCATTAAGGAAGCATCGGCGTTTAAGGAATTGACGTCACTTGTGCTTGCCGCAGCGAAGTAAGGGTAGATGATACATCGGTCAAAGTTAAAACCTGCCATATTATCGCCCGTTTTCCGGAGCGTACCGATCACATGGTAACGCCGCCCTTTAAAAAAAACAAGCTGTCCTATAGGATTGGTACTTGAAGGGAATAAACCTTCATATACCTCATGACCCAGTACGGCCACATATTTGCCGCTGGATAGTTCGGCGGCATTAAAATAGCGCCCCTCTGCCACCTCGAAATGTTGCATTTTTTCAAAATGGGTGGTTACTGCGTATCCTGTAATGCCGCTTACTTCATGCTCCCGTTGCTTGGCTGTAATATCTGACTCGCTGAGGCTTAGCGTAGCATATTTTACGGTTTGTCCCTGCCGTTCCACGGCGTTAAGTTCTCGTGTAGTCATTACCGGCCTGCGCCAGTACTCCCACCATTTGTATACTCCGCCTTCATCCATCCACGGCCATTTGCTCACGTAAAGCACATCATCTCCTAGGCTGGATACGGAAGTCTTGATGTTTTTCTCAAGACTGTCTAAAACGGTAAATACGGCCACGATACAAAAGATACCAATGGTAACCCCCAATAAGGAAAGTAGCGTACGCAGCTTGTTTACCCGGAGTTCCTGCAGGGCAGTTTTAAGACTGGATAATGCTATTTGTAAGTAAGCCCGCATGTGGTTCTGCTGGTTAAAAGTGCTTTGGTTTTTGCAGCGAAGCTGTAAAGGAACAAAAATAATCAAAAAAAATGCCGGAATAGATCCGGCATTTTTTTAAACACACATGTGATGTATTTTATTTTTTAAGGAATTTACGTGTAGTGAGGACGTTTCCTGTCTCGTCCTGTAAACGTAACATGTATATGCCAGGCACCAGGCTGCTGATATCTACTTTGGTTAATTGGCTGTGCGCATCTATCGGCTGGCTGCTTTGCTGACGACCGATGATATCGAAAATAACCAATTGGCCTGCTTTAAGTGATGATTCGGTATATACATTCAACTGGTCGGTGGCCGGGTTGGGATATACGGATACTCGGGTATCATTCATGCCCAGTTCATTGACGCTGGTCCATTCGCAATCTTTGGTAAAAATATAGGTAGCGGTATCTACTTGTCCGTCCGTTACATCTTCGCCACCAACATTGGTTACCCGTACGCGTACGCGTACTATTGCCTGGCCGTTAGGGGCATCAGAAGGGGCACATATAAGGGCTTTGAAAGTTCGGTCAACTTCTGTGCCGGGTAGTAGCTCTGTGCTGGTTTGTTCGAAGCCGATAACCCAGTTTTCGAAGGGCGAACGACATAAGAAGTTGTCGCAAAAACCGTAGAGTGTCCAGCCTTCAGGAATGTGTGTTTCCTCAGGGAGAATCTGCCACGAATAAATAATAGGTTGATCGGTGATATTTGTTAGATGATTATACAGCTCGAAATTATCCCAAGCATCGCCGATTTCGAATTCTTCGGGATGTGGATCAGAGCCGATATTGTCACAAAGTGATGTGGTATCCTGATCTAAAACAAATTGCTGGGCCAGGACAGTAGTACTTAACAGTAATCCACCGATTAGCAGTGTGTAAATTTTTTTGAACATTTTCTTCAATTTAAGATATGTGATTTTCCTATCAAAGATAGGAAAGACAAGAATTATACACTGTTTAATATTGTTAAAAGTATAGGTTTGGGTAAATTTTTCAAGTTATTGTCTTCTAATTTATCAACAAACTTGTAAAGAATAATAGAATAGACGGGGCGATGTTTAGCTCCGTGCGGGTTCAATTAGTGTGGCAGACATATACATGGCAAGTTGGACATTTAAGACTTAATTTAATCGGTGGCAAAGCAAACATTGCTTTGCTATGCTGATCATATCATAAAGAAACGGTTGTCTAAGTTTTAGACAACCGTTTCCGTTAAAAAAGCAAAAAATGAATTATTTTTTTACAAATTTTTGTTGAACCGTTCCGTTGTTCGTTACAATATTCAAAATATAAATACCAGGAACTAAATGTGCTGTATTT
>JBEBUO010000074.1:0-10338 GCA_040393285.1 Taibaiella helva
ATAGGCCAGAACGACACCTTAATCTGCAAGGGAGACCGGCTGTACCTGGAGGCCTATGCCAGTCCGGCGGGCGACTATCGCTGGAGTACAGGCGAATGGGGTAATGAACTGGAGGTAACTGAAGCAGGCACATACATAGTAGCGGTAGATGGTATTTGCGGCTTCATGACAGACTCGGTAAAAATACAGGTGCAGGATTGTAACTGTCGCCCGTTTACACCTAACGCCTTTACGCCTAATGGTGACGGTTTGAATGATCAGTTTGGTGTGCTGCTTGATTGCTTCCCTCGTGATATGCGTTTCTCCGTCTACAATCGTTTTGGCCAGTTGGTATTTATTGGTTATAAACCTGAAAATAAATGGGACGGCACTTTTAACGGTCAGCCCTGTGATGTGGGTACTTATTTTTATCAGCTTCAGTATACCACGCCTGATGGGGAATCCTTGTATTATAAGGGAGATCTTACCTTGCTCAGGTAAGCAACCTGTGCGAAGTGATGGAGCTGAAGTTTGTTTAGTAGGTAAGCGTCAAAAAAGCATGTTGCGACCTACTGAATCAGACCCTGCTGTAGCGCCACCTTAATCAGGCTGGCCGTATTGCGCACCCCTAATTTCTGGTATAAGGACAGGCGGTTGTTTTCAATAGTACGATGACTAAGGAACAGCTCTGCTGCTATTTCATTATTTGTTTTTCCTTCCGATAGCAGTTTCAGCAATGTCTGCTCCCTTTGGGTGAGCTTGAGCCCGGCCGGCTTGGATTGTTGCCCTTGAAGCATAGATTGCAGCAGTTGCTCTTTAAGTTCGGGTGCTACAAACTGTTCGCCCTTGTGTACCGTTTCGATGGCCTCCACCAGCATGGGGAGCGGGCTGCTTTTAAGCAGGTAGCCTGAGCAGCCATGTTGCATCATATCCTTAATGTCATACACATTATCTACGCTGGTTAGGGCCAATACGCGTAAGTCAGGGTATTTTTTACTGATGGTCCGCACCAGTTCGTTGCCTGTCGTATCCGGAAAGTGGATATCCAGTAGCAATACATCGGGGGTAATTTTGCCTAAACCATCAAGCAATGAGGCGCCTGTGTTAAAGGTGGCGATAACCTCGAAATGCGGATGTTGCCGCAGTAAATTGCTGATTCCTTCTATAACTATGGGATGATCGTCTGCAAGGGCGATCTTAATGGCATTCCTCATTTCTTTGTGTAGAAAATTCGGCTTCAAGATATTAAATTCTGCTCAATAAGCGCCGGGAACCTTCAATTTATCCCTAAGTCAAAGAAAATCAGTTTTTTCTTTGGTTTGGATAAACTTTCTCAAGTGAAACTCTATATGTGCGGAAGCGCTTTTTTCGTGTTCCATATCTAACGTGCCATTAAGTAAGCGAACACGTTCACGCAGGTTGTACAGACCGATACCATTGCCTGCAGCTGCTTCTGTTTCGGGCGGCGTGCCGTCATGGTCAACGGTAATGGTCAGCCAATCTTTCTGTATGTTAAACTGAATCAGCGCGCATTTGGCATCCGAGTGCTTGATAATATTGTTTACCAACTCCTGGATGATACGATAAATATTCAGTTGAAAATCGGCGGAAAGCTGGGGTAATTCGCCAATCACCTGAAAGCTGATATCCAGTAGGGCTATCTTCCGTATTTTTTCACAATAGGTTTCCAGGGAGGCCTGCAGACCCGCCCTTTGCAGGGTGTCAGGCAGCAGGTTATGAGAAGTGGTGCGCAACTCTGCTATGCTTTGTTCCAGTTGGGTAACGACGTCCTGAAACTCCTCGGCCTCCGTAAGTTGCTGATACTGGCGGGGTAGGGCACTAAAGTTCATTTTAATGATCGACAGCCGGTTGACAATGCCGTCGTGCAGTTCCCTGGCCAGGCGGCTGCGTTCATTTTCCTCACCCGCTATAGTGGCTTTAAGGCGGTTGAGGGTGGCGCTCTGCTTTTTTTGGTACAGTACACCTAAGAGTACAAGGATACAAATCAGGCTTCCCCCGATCCACAAATACTGTTTCTTTTCCTGGCTGGCTATCCGAAGTTGGTTTTGCAGCAGGGCTTTATCCTTCTCGGCCAGTTCTTTATCCTTCTGGGCTATCTGGTACCGGGCATTTACCTCGGCAATCCGTGTGGCATTCTCTTTTCCCAGCAGGCTGTCCCGAATATTCGCATAATCTCTGCGGTAGGCGTAGGCCTCTTTGTAGCGCCCCATTTTTTCATAGGCCACACTCAGTTGTCCGTACGCATTGCTTATGTTGTCCATTTTACCGGTTTCCCTTGCCTTGTTAAGCCCGTCGAGCAATACGTGCTCCGCTTCACGATAGCGCCCCAAGGCCACGTAATTGTAGCCGTTTACATATAGGGCATCTATTTCTTCTTCCACGGAGTGCATTTGCCGGGCTGCTTCTAGTGACATCTGACTGTAGGGGAGGGCAGCGGCCGCACTGTCTTCTTTGATTAAAGAAGCTGCCAGGGTATGGCTGATGTTTTGTTGTATATACAATTGCTGGCGTTTATTGCTGACGCTTGCTGCTAAGTCTAAGGCTGCTTTGCCATGTTCTTTGGCTTCGGTATACTTTTCTTTGTCGTAGCAGATGGAAGTGATATTCGTCAAGCTATTCAGTATCAATCCGGTATCAGCAAACTGCCGGCCCAGTTGTTCCGCTTTTTTAAACCAGGTCAGGGTCTCTTCCAGGCCTGCCGCCTCCATCCGTGCTTTTACCACGCCAATGCCCATATAGGCTGTACTCAGGACGTAATAATTGCTTTTTTCCAGGTTCTCAAATTGGTCTAACACATTGTAAAACAGGGTAGAAGCAGAATCGTATTGCCCAGATTTCACAAAGGCGTTTCCGCCTTCAGTGCTGATCTGTAGCCATTGTATCAGTTGTAAGGAGTCTTTTTTGTCAAAAAACGGTTGTGCGGATTGGTAGGTCGCCAATGTTTGCGGCCAGTCGTTCCAGCGTGCGTACAGTAGGGTTAAATAGCAGTACATCAAACGTACAGTCCTGCCGTCCCGGGGTATCTGGGCATTAACAATAGCTTGTTTCATGAACAAGGTCGCCTTTTCCTGCCAGGCATCTGCCTCAGCGTAGCGGCCGTGGTATTTAAAAATAAAAGGCAGGCTGTAATAAGCCTTGGCGGCGCCAGTCGTATAATGAATATCTTTGCTGGCCTGGATGGCTTCTTTGTATAATGCGATGGCACTATCCGGGTAGGTAAGGTCGATTGTTGCCGCATTAGCCATCCATTTGTTGATATCACTCGTGTCGGCCGTGCGAATGGTTGTTTGCTCCTCGTTCTTCCGGGTTTCCTCCCGGCTGGTAGAAGGGCGCTCCGACCAGCTGTTGCAGCCGGAGTTCATTCCGAGTAGGCCTATGAACAATACAATGTATATGGGACGCATGTAACAGCTTATTTAGAGGTCGGATTTTCCTGCCTAAAGGTATGTATAAACTACTCTATTTCAAAATAGCGTAGTTTGTCTATTGCCGGCCTGGATGAAGGGGTTTATATTTGTTTTTATAAAGCTATAGTAGACATCCCAAGCCTGATTTCGGGTTTGCAATATATTATATTTATTTATTTTAGTTATGAAGGCTTTGTTTACCCGTTTAAGAGTTGTTTTAGTGGTTATTTGTGCGGTTGGTGCGGGACACAACCTGGTTTATGCACAGAGCTACCAGCGTAAGGAAAATAATATCTGGTTGTCCAACCAGGAAGGACTGGATTTTAACAGCGGTGTTCCGCAGCCGGTCTCCTCGTCCTGGCAGAGCTTTATGCATGCCAAAGGAAGTGCATCTGTTTGCGATGCTCAGGGTCACTTATTGTTTTATTCAGATGGCAATATCGTTTGGGATAAAAATAATAATGTGATGCTCAATGGCTGGGATGTCAATAGTGGCAATGGAAACCTGGAACCCGGCACGTTTTATATTGAGCCTGTTTTCGGAATGTCCAGTTATAACTTTGACGGCGTCGTGATCATGCCTATGCCGGGCAGCAGTCATAAGTATTATATATTTAGTTCCCCCATGGTTTATGTGCAAAATTCCATTGGGCTGTATGAAAACTCCTGGACGGGTAAGCTGCATGCCACTGTGGTAGATATGGAACTGAACAATGGCCTGGGTGGTGTGGATCCGGAATACCGTGGCGTGGTGGTCGCCAATACGATGGCCGGCAACCTGCATGCGGTCGTGGGTGAAAATTGCGACTTCTGGTTGGTAGGTTTTGGCGCCGAGGGTGTTTATAAAGCATTTAATGTGACGGCAGAAGGATTTAATCCTGATCCGGTTGTCTCTACCTTAACCCCGCCGCTCATTCCTTTTGTGAGTGAAATTAATGTGTCGCCCGACCGCCGGAAGCTAGCCATGGCCTGCGAAGAAGAAGTCCAGGTATGCGATTTTGACCCGGCCACAGGAATCGTTTCCAATGATGTGCTTATTGGCACCCAAACTACCCGCTACATCGCTTTCTCTCCCAACAGTCGGTATGTCTACTTTGCCGGACTGGTTGGCTTGCGTCAATACGACCTGGACGATTTAAGTACGCCCTTTTCATTGCTTACGATTAATAACCTGACTGCTTTTGAATACAATGCACCGTTGCGCCTGGCACCGGATAACAAAATTTACCTGAGTCATGCCACCCCCGATCCGAATAATTCCGGTAACACTGCCAGTTACGGCGCGCATATTCAGCAGCCGGATATTTTCGGTCCGGGCTGCCAGTTTGAACTCCTGAGCAACCTGTTACCCTTGTTAGAGAATAATTGGGTAATTGACTATGCTTTCCCTAATGAAGTGGCGGTATTGACTTATGACACTGTTTCCCTGGTTCGGGAAGTGCCCCTATGTTTCAGCCAGCCTACGCGTCTCATTCCGGAAGATACCCTGGGCACCGATTATCACTGGATGGTCAATACAGTAGGCACCACGTATATACGTAACGGCAATGATACGAGCCGCAGCCTATGGGCTACCAGTCCCGGTACTTATGCGGTGCAGTATTTCAGCAGCAATCCCTGTACTTTTCATCAGGATACATTTATTGTAAAGGCAGTTAGCTTTTCTCTGTACCTGGGCGCGGATCGTACCTCATGTGACGGAGCGGCCATAGAACTGGAAGCTAACGTTCCCGGGGGCGAAATGCTTTGGCCCGATGGCAGCACGGGAACACACTATGAAGCAGAAACTTCCGGTGTTCATTGGGTGCAGGTCTCAAAGGACGGTTGCACGGTGGCCGACAGCATTAACATCAATATTATCGACATTACCCAGGATCTGGGCGAGGATACCACACTTTGCCTGGAAGACGGAGGGGCATTTGTTACTTTAGCCGCTTATATGCCTCCAGGAGCTACTGCCTTATGGAGCAATGGCAGTACTGAACCGTTCATACAGGCTGTAGACAGTGGTCTGTACTGGGTTGAGGTAACTGCCGGCAATTGTAAGGGCATGGATAGTATTTACGTGCACCGGCAATATTGTGATTGTCCTATTCTGTTTCCCACTGCTTTTTCTCCTAACGGGGATGGTATGAACGACCAGTTTAAACCGGCCTTATCTGCCTCCTGCCCGGTATCGGAGTATAAAATGCAGGTATATAACCGCTGGGGGCAATTGCTGTTCATCAGTTACAGGGCAGATGAAGGGTGGGATGGCACCTTTAATGGCCAACAGGCAGATGTAGGCACTTACTATTACCAACTATACATGAAAACAGGCGTTCGCGATGTGGCCACTTCAAAGAAAGGTGACTTCGTCCTGATCCGTTAGCAATAGCCATATGCACATACCAAAGGGTTCTTCAGCCAATTAGTTTTATTAGATTAATTGAAGTATTTATTCATCATTTTTAAACAGATTATTCCATGAAAAAAAACAGTCTACTCTTAATATTGTTGCTGTTGCAAGTGCTTGCGTACGGTCGTAGTACCGACAAGCCCGGCTTACAGGCACAGCCGCTTTCTTTTTTGGAGAACAAGGGTCAGATACGCGATCAGCAAGGCAATGTACGTACGGATATAGATTTTATCCTGCGTAGTAAGGATATGACCTTGTACATAGGTGATGGCGCCTTGCATTATCAGTTTTTTCAGCAGCAAAAGGTGTCGGCGGAAGGGTATAGCCGACAGAATTTGCCCAAGCAGTACCAGGCGGGTGCCGGCGTAAGCATGGCACGTATTGATGTGGTGCTGGAAGGCGCCCAAAAGGCTACAGATCTCATTAAAGAAAAGCCCCAGGAAGTAAAGTATCATTACTATACCGATGGAAAGCCGGAAGGCACTACAGGTGTATCTGCTTATCAAAAAATTACCTACAAAAATGTATACCCTAATATTGACTGGGTATTGTATACAGATGGCTCGGGTTTGAAATACGACTTCATCGTACATCCTGGTGGCAAAATAGCCGATATCCGTTTACAATATGACGGTGCCAAAGCGTTGCAATTGGAAAAGGACGGCAGTCTTAAAGTACAAGGGCATTTAGGCAGCATTACTGAGGCTGCACCTTATATTTATGAGCAAGCCAGTAAGAAAGCGGTAAACGGCAAGTTTATGCTGGCAGGTAATACCCTCAGCTACCAGACAGCTGCTTATGAAGGTACCCTGGTGATTGATCCGGGCGTGGAATGGGCTACCTATTTTGGTGGGTCAGCAGATGAATCAGCGCAGGGTCTAGCCACAGATCAGGATGATAACGTGTATGTCTCCGGGCTTACCAGCAGCCTGACCAATATCGCTACAACGGGCGCACACCAATCCAGTTTCAGTGGCGCCAACCTGGACGGCTACCTGGCCAAGTTTGATAGCCTGGGCGAATTACAATGGGCTACCTATTACGGCGGACCGGCAACGGGTTTTTTCCAGGCCACACAGGCACTTGAAGTAGCCTGCGACCTGTTCGGCAGCGTGTATATTGCAGGACTTACTACTGCGGAATCGGGTATTGCAACGCCTGGCAGTTTTCAGCCGGAAAAAAGTACCAATTCCTTTATGAATGGATTTTTAGCACGATTTAATAGTGATGGTATACGCCAGTGGGGTACTTATTACGGAGGTTCCATAAATGTTCAGCAGTTATTCATCAATTCCACCCAATTGGAGGGCCTTGCCTGCGATCTCTTAGGTAATGTATATATTGGTGGCAATACAGATTCTTTTTCCTCATTAGATCCCAATTTTGTGACCGCCGGTGCCCACCAAACGGTATATGGCGGTGGTATGACAGATGCCTGGCTGGCCAAATTCGACAGCAGCGGCAACCGTCAGTGGGCTACTTATTTTGGTAGCGATGGTATGGATGGTATTTCTGCTATAGTATGTGATGATAGTAACCATGTATACATCTCCGGCCACACCAACAGTCCGACGGCCATTGCCACACCCGGTACGCTGGAAGATACCTATGGCCCGAATTCCGGAGGCGGATTCGTAGCCCGCTTTGATCAAGAAGGCGTACAGGACTGGGGTTCTTATCTGCGTGGGGGCTGGTCCGGCACCGCCTTGGCGCTCGATGCGTTCGACCACTTGTATGTTGGCTCTACCTCTCAGGGAAATTCGGCCGATACCTTTATTTATACCACGGGTTGCCATTTGTCTATTCTTCAGGAAAATTCTCAGTACAATGGTTTTCTCATCCAATTCAATAAGCGCAATGGTATCCGTAACTGGGGTACCTATTATGGGGCGGAACACCCCACATTTTTTAATGGGGTGGCTACCGATGCTGTGGGTAATGTGTTTGTAACCGGTTATACCAATTCCTATGCTGCCTTAACTACGGAAACGATAGCCACTGCGGGCAGTCATCAGGACACATTAGGTGGACCCGGCGGCCTGTTATCACCGGAACCGGATGCCTTTCTTGTTCAGTTTGATTCTTCAGGCGTGCGTAAATGGGCCTCTTATCTGGGCGGTGCGGAGCATGAAACAGCTAATTCGATTGCCGTCGGTCCTTCCGGTGCCATTTATATAGCCGGGGAAACCATAAGTGCTACAGGCATTGCTACGCCAGGCGCCCATCAGTCTTCTATTGACGGACTTACCGATGCCTTTTTGGTACGCTGGTTACCTGTTGATATTAGTTTACAGGCTATCGTAGAGCCGGTGAATGATACTTTGTGTTCCGGAGAGGTGCCTTTTTCGGTATTGGTAAAGAATCTGGGCCGTATAGACAAAGACGATGCATTAATTATCAGCTACACTTATACCGGACCTGATGAAGGTAGCGATGAGTTTAGCTTTGCCGGTGGCCTGGCAGTAGGCGAGGAAGAAACGTTTAGCCTGGGTAACCTCTCTTTCCCTTTTCCCGGAGATTACGAGCTTACCGTGTACCTGCACTATACCCGTGATGACAATGAGCGTAATAATGATACCATTCATGTAACGCTTACGGCCACTAACGCTGAGCCCCAGGCCGATATTCAGGTGAGCCAGGTAGGTACCGTATTCCATTTCAGTAATGCAAGTGCCCAGCCTTCTGATAGCTACCTGTGGGATTTCGGAGATGGCACGACCAGCACCGAATCCAATCCCAGTCATGAATATGCCGTGACCGATGTATATGAGGTTACACTTATCGTAACCGGTTTCTGTGGTTCCGATACGGCGCGTGTGGAAGTAGAAGGTATAGGGGGCAGTAGTACCGTTGATGTGGCATTACAAAAAGGAATTTCAATTTACCCCAACCCTTCTGACCAAAATCTCTATCTTAGGGTAAGCGCAGGTCTTCAGGTGGAAGCCTTCCAGATTATTAATGCACTGGGCCAACGAATCAGGGTTGGCGGGCCGGAGCAGGCACATCGGATTGATGTGAGTAGTCTGGCTTCCGGCACCTATTTCATACGTATTCAGACGAATAGGGGCTGGGTGAACAAACAGTTTCAGGTTGTCAACCGGTAAATCGGGAAGACTTTCTGTTTCGGATATTTAGGAAAAAAGGAGCAAGCTGTTTCAAAAAACGCGCAACATTTCATCTGCGGATGAACGCGTTTTTTGAAACAGCTTGTTAAATAAAATTATATCTTGCAAGTATGACCAGGAATTGTATTTATGTAAATGGAATTTTGTTGTTGCTTATTGTCCAGGTAACTGCCTCGTTTGCCCAAAGGCAACCGGGCTTTGATTTTGTAGAAAACAAGGGACAATGGGACGACAGCATTCACTATAAAGCGCAATTACCTGCGGGAAAAGTACATATTAGTGATGGCGGCTTTGCTTATTTTTATGCCTCTGCCGAAGATTTGCACCATATTAATGACTTGATGGAAACAGGCCAGTCCGTAGATAGTGAAATGGTAAGACTACACAACTATCAGGTAAATTATGTGGGTGCAAACGAGCAGCTAAGCTATTCAACAACAGAGGCGAGAACGCATTACATTAATTATTTCTACGGTGAGGATCAATCGAAATGGCGCGGACATGTTGGCTTGTACGGCAAGGTCATACAACATCAGGTTTACGAGGGTATAGACGTGGCTATTTACAGCAAAGGGAAATCGCTGAAGTACGATTTTATGCTGGCCCCGGGCGCCGATCCGGCCCTCATCAGATTGCAGTTTGAAGGGGTGAACCCGGTACTGACTACAGAAGGTCACCTGAAGATTACGACTTCTGTTAATGAAATAACTGAACAGGCGCCCTATGCCTACCAGGTAATCAATGGTAATGAGGTAGCCGTAAGCTGTCATTTCCAGTTGAACAATAACCAGGTCACCTTTGCCCTTCCGGATGGCTATGACCCGCAATACCCTTTGGTTATTGATCCTGAACTGGTATTTACCACCTTTAGCGGTGGCGGCGATTTTGCCAACGGGTATTTCAGCTATTGCACCACCTACGACAAGGAAGGCTGCCTGTATGCGGCTGGCGTGCCCTTGTGGGGTTTATGGCCTTACCCGCCCGAGTGGCCTACCACGCCCGGCTCTTTCCAGGAGGAGTATACTACAATATACGGGCCAATGGTGTGTATTAATAAATACAATCCTACAGGTTCCGCCCTTGTCTATTCTACTTATTATGGCGGCTCGGGCCCTAATGACCTGCCGCATGCCATGATTGTGAATGATGATAATGAACTGATTCTTGCCGGTAGCACGGGCTCGTTTAACCTGCCTATTACCGAGGATGCTTTTGACAGTGACAAGAGCGGTGGTACCGATATATTTATAGCCCACTTTACTGAAGATGGTTCTGATCTTATCGGTGCTACTTATGTAGGTGGCAACATCGGTAACTCCATTAACGGTATCGACATGTTTTCCACCTTCGGCCTTAATAATCAGAACAAGACCAGCCCCATAGAGTTGGCTTTAGACGATGCAGGCAA
>JBEBUO010000075.1:0-10258 GCA_040393285.1 Taibaiella helva
GTACAACTTAAATTATTATAGTTTACGAATCCTACAAAATGATGGCAAGGTTACACAGCATTGTGATGAAATTATGTTAATATTATTAATACATGTGAAATAATGAAAGATTTTTCTAAGTACAAGGTCATTTCTTTTTTATTGATATTTATGCTTAATGGAGTAGATATACATGCTCAGAAGAAGTTTATTGAACAGCAATTAGTTATTCCTGTTTTTGTTCTAAACGAAAAGGCTAGGTCCTATATATGTGGAGATATAATAACTCCGTTGATTGACACCACTTATGACAGTACATTTTCCTATGTAGTTTATTTTAAAGGAACTAATGTAGAAAATAGAATTTTGAACAAAAGGCCTCTTGATAGTTTATATACTGAAATAGCAGGCACTTTCTATAATGCTCCTTTTATGAATAAAATGTTGTATAATAACCGGCATGATCGCCGGCTTCTAAAATACCTTATGCAATACCCGGATAGGAAGGTTTTTATATTGAATAACTTTCCCGGATTCTGGGCGATGGACAAAGCGGGTAAGATATTCAAAATAAATTTGGGATATATCAGCACGATACAGGTTGACGGTAGGAAATATTTGAGTCGAAAGTTCGGACAAGAATATGTTCGTGATGCACAAGATCTCGGTGGTGTACGAATCGGCGTGTCCTATCAAGGTTGCCCATGATAGAATAACTATATGATCAGCGAAGTAGCTTTTGGCCATTTCTTTTGATACAAAAAGTAGTTTATCCCTGTGGAATTTTTTAATTCAACAAAGAGGAGATAAGAAGTTAGTGTAGGCTTCCCCAAACTCTGGCCGGCACAGTAAAAACTACCTCCTAATTGATGACTACCTTTTTCTGCAAAAATCCTTCCCTTGTGGCCATATGGAGGAAATAGATACCTTTTGCCAGGCCTCGTACAGACAACAACCGTTCGTCCTTAAAAAACCTCCTGACTACACGGCCCGAACCATCGGTAAGCTGTAGGCTGCTGAGCACCACATGACCGGGATAGGCCAGATGGATGAAATCCTGTGCAGGATTCGGATAAATCCTGATGCGGGCGGCAAAATCCGGCTCATCCAGCGATAAAGGAGGGCCTGCAGCCTGTTTTGTCTTGAATAAAGTAGAAAAAGGGTCAACAAACAGGTCATAATTTCCGCTGGCATACCCCACACTATCATTAGCCATCTGCACATAATGAACCATTGAGCTGTCGGAAGAAACAGTCTGTAAGGTCCAATTAAGTCCCGCATCATCCGTTCTGTAAATATTGTTGTCCAAAACGATATAGCCACAGGCATTATTGACAAAACTCAGGTCGGCAGCAATGGCATCGGGTAGGGGTAATGCCCGTTGGGCCCAGCTCGCACCCCCGTCATGACTCAGTTTGAAGTAGCCCCTGCCGCCGATGGCAAATCCGTCATTGTTGTTTACAAACTGAATGATGTCCGTCTTATGCCAGAGGTCTGTACCCGACCAGTTTTCCTCATCTACCACCTGCCAGTGCTGTCCCGCATCTGTCGTTTTTAAAATATGGGAACGGTAGGAGGTATCGGTATGTCTGTACGCCAAAAGGGCCACAAAACCTGTCTGTTCATCCAGGAAATGAAGTTCCGTAATCCAGGCATCGAAAGTGCTGTCCATCACCGGAGCGGCAACCGGGCTGAAATTTATGCCGCCATCCGTGGTTTTGTAAATTTGACGGGAATTACTCACGATATATCCCGTGTTTTCGCTCACAAAATCTACCTGATCCAGGGCATGGGAACCCGTAGCCGTCAAAAAGGACATGTCGCTGCTGGTCCAGTGTGCGCCACCATCCACCGTCTTCAGCAGCACATTCCAGCTGCCAAAAGAGGTGCCACCCACCAGGTAGCCCAGGTTGTTGTTCACAAAGTCTGCCTCATGCAGCAGGGTGCCCTGCGCTTCGACAGGTAAGGCATAAGTTGCCCAGCTGCTGCCGCCATCCACCGATTTTTTTACACTGGTGTTGGCGTAAGTCATTATCGGATAGAGCAACACCGAATTTTCATCGATTACCTGTAGCCGGTACTGGTTGTTCTGGGGAAGCGTGTCGTTGAAAACGGCTATCAGGTTCCATTGGGCAAATAAGGACAGGGGCAGGCAGGCAAGTGCAAAAATGATCTTTTTCATGGGAAGAGGAATTAAATGCTGAGGTAAAGTTCCGACAGAGGCCATCAATTGGCCTTGTGAATTCATGAAAAAGAATTGCAAATTTGGGAAAAGCGCGCGTAGCTTTGTGTCTTGTCTGTTTTCAAAAAGTAGGGCTGTACCAAACGCGCGACCCGCTATTTCCCGTCTTTATCCCGTATTTCGGGCCTACGCTATACGTTGGGGCCATTTTATTTCATCAAGCATATTGAATTACACATGAACAAAAGAAACGTGAGGGCTGGCCTGTTGGTGATGCTGCTCAGTATGTCGTTAAGGCCGGTAGCACATGCCCAGGTCAAAGAAGTATTATTTTTAGGGAACAGCTATACCCAGTTTAATAACCTGCCGGAGCTAACACGCCAGTTTGCCCTTGCTGCCGGCGACACCATGATGGTGCAGTCCAATACGCCCGGAGGCTATAAATTTCTGGACCATGCAGCCAATGCCAACTCCCTAAACCTCATTCAATCCGGCTCCTGGGACTTCGTGGTGCTACAGGAGCAAAGCCAGTTACCCGCTTTCCCCGATGGGCAGTTTTACGCCCAGTCATTTCCCTATGCCCTGATCCTGGATAGCCTTATTCATGTGGCTAACCCCTGCGCCCACACCTTGTTTTACCGTACCTGGGGGCGCAAGAACGGGGATCCGGACAATTGTGGCATATTCCCGCCCATATGTACGTATGCGGGCATGGATAGCCTGTTGGATTTGCGTTATGGGGCAATGGCCGAGGCCACAGGCGCCCAAATCAGCCCGGTAGGAGATGTGTGGAAATACCTTCGTGCCCATCACCCGGAAATTGAATTGTATATAGCCGACGAAAGCCATCCCTCGCTTGCCGGTAGTTTTGCCGCCGCCGCCACCTTTTATACCCTTGTTTTTGGGAAAGACCCTACGGTAAGCAGCTACAATGCCGGTTTGACACCCGCGATTGCCGACATCATCAGGCAAGCGGCCAAAATAGTGGTTTGGGACAGTTTATCTGTTCATCGTCAGTACGATCCCATGCCGCAGGCGGCTTTTACATACGAGGCAGCAGCGGGCGTAGTGAGCTTTGACAATCAGTCGCAATGGTCGGATAGATGGCTTTGGGATTTTGGCGACGGCCAGTGGGCTGAGATGGAGCTTCCGGTTCATGATTATGGATCTGAGGGAACATACCAGGTGTGTCTGTATGCGATTAGGGATGATTGCGATACCTCTGTATTCTGTCAGGATGTGGTAGCAGGTCCCGTATCTGTGGCGGAAATGAATAAGTCCGTTCTTGTATTGCACCCCAATCCTGCCCTGTATACGCTCGAAATCAGCGGGCTCAACCGCGCTTGTACATTTGCGGTGACCACAGCAGATGGCAGGCAACTTATGCATGGCACATTACAACCCGGCAAGGCCAGCATTCCCGTGGCTGATGTTCCCGCCGGTATGTACCTGCTGCATCTGTACGAGCAGGCAGGAACGGTAAAAGTATTGAAGTGGGTGAAAAAGTAATGCACAGTTAGCTGAGCGCATGCAAAACTGAATCAAGTTTGTCTTATTTAAGGTTGTTGGCATCTCTGCCAATTTGATTTTGAGGGAGTCGACATGCGACAAGAAATTGACTTTTTAAGATCACAAGCTCCTATTTATTGGTTTATTTCGCCATTGCTGGTGTGATCAACGGCAACATCATTCTTTATTGGTTTTATTTTGCAGCAGAAAATTGACCCATGCGCTACCTCATTTTATTTACCTCCCTCTTATTGTGGAGTTGTGGTAAAAAGCAAGTACAACTCATTGTACATCATGCTACGATCTACACCGTAGACTCAGGTTTTTCCCTGGCTGAGGCCCTGGCCATAGCTGATGGCAAAATAGTAGCCATCGGCAGTAATGCAGACATTTTAGCCGCTTATGAGGCCGATCATACGCTTGATGCCGCGGGCAAAGCCATCTTCCCCGGATTTAATGATGCCCATGCCCATTTTTATGGCTATGCCACTACCTTACAAAGCGTGGACCTTACCGGTACCCAAAGTTGGGAAGAGGTGCTGGAAAAAACCCTGGATTTTGCAGCAATACATACCGGGGGCTGGCTTACAGGCCGCGGCTGGGACCAGAATGCGTGGCCGGACAAGTATTTTCCTGATAACCGGGCCTTAGATAGCTTGTTTCCCCGTCGCCCGGTATTGCTCCGCAGGATAGACGGGCATGCCGCCATAGCCAATACGGTAGCCCTACAACTGGCCGGTATACGGCCGGGGCAGCAAATACAGGGTGGGGTAATAGGTAGTACAAACGGACGCCTGAATGGCCTGCTGATCGACAATGCGGTAGCACTCGTCACCCGGCACATGCCTGATATGGACAGCAGCAGCCTGGCGACCCTGCTGCTTACAGCGCAGGATACTTGCTTTGCTTACGGACTGACCTCGCTTAGTGATTGTGGCTTATCGGCCGCCCAAATCAACAGCCTGCGTGCGCTTCAGGAATCCGGCCATGTGCAGTTGCGCATCAATGCCATGATACAGGACGTGGATACGGACGTGAACTATTTTCTGAATCATGGTCCCATACTTAGCGATTATTTACGTGTGGCCTCCGTAAAATGCTACGGCGACGGCGCCCTGGGCTCCAGAGGCGCCTGCTTGTTGCATCCTTATCAGGACCAGCCGGAAACAAAAGGCTTTTTGCTGGGTGATATCGGCCACTTCCGGCAACGCGCCAGGCAGTTATATGAAGCCGGATTCCAGATGTGCACCCATGCTATAGGCGACTCGGCCAACCGGGTATTGCTTAATGTGTATGCCGAAGTGTTGCCGCCCGGCAATGACCGGCGTTGGCGTATCGAGCATGCGCAGGTGATAGATAGCGCTGATTTTCACCTGTTTGGTCAATATCATATTATCCCCTCGGTACAGCCTACTCATGCTACCAGTGACAGGTATTGGGCAGGCGAGCGCCTGGGCGCACAGCGGCTCGAAAATGCCTATGCCTATCAGCGTTTGTGGCAACAGAATGGTTGGATGCCGCTGGGTACCGATTTTCCCGTGGAGCACATCAACCCTATCCTCACTTTTTATGCCGCTGTGGCCCGGAAAGATCCCCATGATCTGCCTGCCGGAGGTTTCCAGCCCCGGGATGCACTGAGCAGGCAAGAAGCCCTGCGCGGCATGACGATATGGGCGGCCAAGGCCAGCTTTGAAGAGCAGGTAAAAGGCAGTCTGGAGCCTGGTAAATGGGCTGACTTTGTTATCCTGGACCGGGACATCATGCAAGTGCCGGAAGCAGCAATTTTATCTGCCCGCGTGTTGCAAACCTATAGTGCGGGGCAACGGGTGTATAGCCGCAGCCACCCTTAAGGAGCGCAATAGGGCAAAACTTCATCAAAGCATAACGCCCTTTTTTTGCCGGCGGTAAACAAAGCAGGGAAATTTGGGAAACCAAAAAAAATACTGCGATGCAAAAGGTGATTTTTATTTCGATCGACGTACAGGAATTGGTAGCGGCCAATCACGAGACCTTTTCTTTTTCGAGTTGTGAAGAGCTAAACGAGCTGTTGGAAGATGGCTGGGAATTGGAAGAATGGAGTTTTCTCTTGGATGATCCTATCGATAATAAAGTGCCCATTATGGTGGTGCTGAACAACGATATGGTGACGGAAGATGCCGATGAGTTATGGCGCGAATGGGACGATGAAGAAGCCGGGGCAGATGATTCCCTGCTTTCTGCCGGAGATGATACTGGCGCTGTAGCGTAAAATTCGGATGATTTATTTTGTGCCCCCATGGCCGGGAAAAACCAGCTGTGGCCATGGGCTGCAACCTGCCCCGAGCGTCTGTCCCGCTTGTTGTATGTCATTGCCCGTTGCGAGGCGTTCGCGCCGGGCAAGTAAGCAACTTGCAGGGTTCCCAAAAATAAAGAAAAAATTTTTTTGGAAATTAATTTTATCCGCCTACCTTTGCAGTCCGAAATTTTTAAAAAAGGAAGTTTTTTGATATGTCACAGCGCATCCGCATCAAGCTGAAGTCTTACGACCATAATTTGGTAGATAAATCTGCAGATAAGATTGTTAAGACCGTAAGGAACACAGGAGCAGTAGTTACAGGGCCAATTCCCCTGCCTACCGATAAGAAAATTTTTACCGTGTTGCGTTCGCCACACGTAAACAAAAAAGCGCGTGAGCAGTTTCAGTTGTGCACACACAAGCGTTTGTTGGATATTTATACCTCTTCTTCCCGTACCGTGGATGCTTTGTCTAAATTAGACCTTCCCAGTGGTGTAGAGGTGGAAATCAAGGCCTAACAGCCAAAAAGAGGAAATTAATCGCTGAAGAAGCGAACGTTCTTTATAAGAAAATAGTATAACGGTCAATCCCGCGTCAATATAACACATTGATTTTCGGGCGCTTGACCGGGAAGCAGGCAAAGTTCTGGCTTTCCATTAGCATACAATATTCATATAATCATAGCGGTAAACCGGTAATATGCCGGAACTGCACAATCAAACATAGTATGAAAGGTATTATTGGCAAAAAAATCGGCATGACCTCCGTGTTCGAACCTAATGGGAAGCAGGTATCCTGTACCATTATCGAGGCTGGTCCTTGCGTAGTGACGCAAAAGAAAACCGTCGAGACGGATGGCTACGAAGCCTTGCAAATCGCTTTTGGTGACCGTAAAGAAAAAAATACGCCCAAAGCCCTCCTGAATCACTTCGCTAAAGCTAATACAGAAGCTAAAGCCGTAGTAAAAGAAATCCGTAACAGTTCCATAGATAAACAAGTTGGTGAAAGCATTACCGTTGACATTTTTGCCGAAGGCGAAAAAGTGAACGTTATCGGCACGTCAAAAGGTAAAGGTTTCCAGGGTGTTGTAAAGCGCCACGGCTTTGCCGGTGTGGGTGAAGCAAGCCATGGTCAGCATGACCGTTCCCGTGCTCCGGGTTCTATTGGTGGTTCTTCTTACCCCAGCCGTGTATTTAAAGGTATGCGTATGGCCGGCCGTATGGGTGGCGATCGTGTAAAAGTGAAATCACTGAAAGTACTGAAAGTATTTCCTGATAAAAACTATATTCTGGTAAGCGGTTCTGTACCCGGCCATAACGGCTCTATTGTACTGATCCAGAACAGTGTGGGATAAGATCCGGCTGATATCCGGTGTGAATAAACATATATTTCAATTAGCTAATCAGCTAATGCGCACATTAGCAAAATTATAAGCAATGCAAATCGAAGTTTTAAATAGTAAAGGTGAAAAAACAGGACGTAGCATCGAATTGCCTGAAGATATCTTCAATATCGAACCTAACGACCATGTGATTTACCTTTCCGTAAAGCAATATTTAGCTGCTCAGCGCTTAGGTACCCACAAGACCAAGACCCGTGCCGAAGTAAAGGGATCATCCCGTAAGCTGCACCGTCAAAAAGGTACCGGTGGATCCCGTAAAGGTAACATTCGTAACCCTTTATATAAAGGTGGTGGTGCCATTAACGGTCCCTTGCCCCATCGTTACGATTTTAAACTGAACCGTAAAGTAAAGGACCTGGCCAAGATGTCGGCACTGACGTACAAAGCCAAGGAAAATGCGATTATGGTAGTGGAAGATATCCAGATCGATGCCCCCAGCACCAAAGCATTCCGGGAAGTATTGAACGGTCTGAAAATCGACGGTAAAAAATTGTTGTTGATCAGTGCAGATTATAACAAGAACCTGTACCTGAGCAGCCGCAACCTGCCCCGTGTGAAGAGCAGCGTATTGAGTGATATCAATACTTATGATATTGTCAATGCGAATACCCTGGTACTTAGCGAGAGTGCGGCCAAGATATTTTCTGAAGAAGCCGTTGAAGTAGCAGAATAAGATACTGCGCAAGCAGGCGTTAAATAATTTAAATAATAATGAACCGGTCTTGTTTCCGGTTAGCAAATTAAATACCAATGAGACTTTCTGAAGTGCTGATACGCCCAAAGGTTACTGAAAAAGTAAACAGCCAGATGGAAAAGCAAAATCGCTACACTTTTGTAGTAGACAAGCGCTCCAACAAGCTGGAAATCAAGGAAGCGGTTGAAGAATTTTACAACGTAAAAGTTGTGGATGTAAATACCATTGTGGTACCTGCTAAAAGCAAAAGCCGCTTTACCAAAGCCGGTTTTATCGCAGGCCGTAAGCCTTCTTATAAAAAAGCAGTAGTTACCCTGGCTGAAGGAGATAATATCGATCTTTTTGCGTTCTAAACGCAAATGAATGTATGGTGGCTGAATAGTACCACCGCTAACAACAAACTATAAAAATATGGCTGCTCCCAGGGGCAGCAACAAAACAAACAAAAATGGCTTTACGTAAATACAAACCTACTACACCCGGAACTCGTTGGAGAGTAGGTAATGCATTCGCAGAAATTACTACCGACAAACCTGAAAAGAGCTTGTTGGAATCAAAGAAAAGCACTGCCGGCCGTAACAGTAAAGGTCGCATGGTGATGCGCTACATGGGTGGCGGACACAAAAAGCACTACCGTGTGATTGATTTCAAACGTAGCAAGCATGATATTCCGGCTACGGTAAAGTCGATCGAATACGATCCTAACCGTACAGCCTTTATCGCCCTGCTGGCTTATGCCGATGGTGAAAAACGTTACATTATCGCCCCTCAGGGCCTGGAAGTAGGTACAAAAGTAATCAGCGGTGATAACGTGGCACCTGAAGTAGGTAACGCCTTGCTGTTGAAGAACATGCCTCTGGGTACTGTTGTGCATAATATAGAAATGCAACCCGGTAAAGGTGGTGCCATGGCACGCTCGGCTGGTACTTATGCCCAGCTGAATGCAAAGGAAGAGAAATATGTGGTATTGAAAATGCCAAGTGGTGAATTGCGTAAGATACTGGGCACCTGCGTGGCTACAGTAGGTATCGTGTCGAATAGCGACCATGCTCTGGAGTCTGCTGGTAAAGCCGGCCGTAACCGTTGGAAAGGTGTTCGTCCACGTACCCGTGGTGTAGCGATGAACCCTGTAGATCACCCCATGGGTGGTGGTGAAGGTAAGTCTTCCGGTGGTCACCCACGTAGCCGTACCGGTAAGTATGCTAAAGGAGAAAAAACACGCAGCCTGACTAAAGGTTCTAATCGCCTGATTATACAACGTCGCGACGGTAAGAAACTTTCCGGTAAAGCAGTAAAATAATTATACAACAATAACCGATAAAATGGGTACCGGCCGCAGTCGGCATCAAATCATCAAAAACACCAACAACAATGGGTCGTTCGATTAAAAAAGGTCCTTATATTGACCATAACCTTGAGGAGAAAGTATTGAAAATGAATGCAGAAGGCGCTAAAAAGTCTGTTGTTAAGACCTGGAGTCGTCGTTCTACTATCTCTCCCGATTTTGTAGGCCACACCTTTGCCGTACATAACGGAAACAAATTTATACCGGTGTATGTAACGGAGTATATGGTAGGACATAAATTAGGAGAATTTGCACCTACACGTAACTTCAGAGGTCACGGCGGTAGCAAGAAATAAGCAGTAGTTCCCGGATATGTTCCGGTATGTAATATTATTAGTTAATAAATTTTATAACCTACAGTCATCCCAAAAGGATTAAAGGTTTTATATTATGGAAGCAATAGCTCGTTTAAAAAATTATCCTACTTCTCCACGCAAAATGCGTTTGCTGGCTGATTTAGTGCGCGGCATGGAAGTAGAAAAGGCATTGAATACATTGAAATTCAATACCAAGCACCCATCTGTTCCTTTGGAAAAATTGTTGCTGAGTGCTATTGACAACTGGAAACAAAAGAACGAAGGTGAGGATGTAGCTACAGCCAACCTGATCGTTAAAACCATTTATGTGGATGGCGGCCGTATGTTGAAAAGGATGTTGCCCGCGCCTCAGGGTCGTGCATATCGTGTACGCAAGCGTAGCAACCACGTCACCATCGTAGTGGACAGTAAAAATTAATACAATAAACAAAAATTTTAGGCGATAGACAAGAAAGCCGGAAGGCATTCAACCCTAAAGTCCAGAAATTCATAATCAAAAGAAAATGGGTCAAAAAGCAAATCCGATAGGTAACCGTTTAGGCATTATCCGTGGTT
>JBEBUO010000076.1:0-10222 GCA_040393285.1 Taibaiella helva
TATGCCTGATATTAGGTAAATAATCATAAAATACCTACCTTTGCACACGTTTTTAAAGAGCTGATCAGCGCATCAGTAATTTTAAATTTCTTAAATCATATAAAAATGAGTACAGTGACTATATCTGCAGCAGATGTAAACAAACTCCGTCAAATTACCGGAGCCGGTATGATGGATTGTCGTAAGGCCCTTGCTGAAAGCGGTGGCGATTTTGAAAAAGCAATTGATTACCTGCGTTTGAAAGGCCAGAAAGTGGCTGCTAACCGTAGCGATCGTGATGCAAAGGAAGGTGTTGCCGTAGCCGTAGCTACTCCCGATGCAAAATATGGTATTATCGTTCAGCTATCTGCTGAAACGGATTTCGTAGCGAAAAACCAGGAATTTATCGACTTTGCCAATGATATTGCAGAGGCTGCTTTGCACAATATGCCCAACGATATTGAGGCCCTGAAAGCCCTGCCTTTATCCGGTGCTACCGTAGGCGAAAAGCTGCTGGAAATGGTCGCTAAGATTGGTGAAAAGATTGATATCGTGCGCTACGAGCAAGTAAATGCTGACGCTGTAGTACCTTATATCCACGGTAACTATCGTATTGGTGTATTGGTAGGCTTAAACAAGACCGAAAGCGATGCTATTAAAGCTGCGGGCCGTGATGTAGCCATGCAAATTGCTGCTATGAACCCACTTGGTGTGGATGCAGACAGCATTGCTCCTGAAGTAGTAGAACGTGAAAAAGCATTGGCTATAGAACAGATTGTTGCAGAAGGAAAGCCCGCTGATATGGCGGAGAAAATAGCAGCGGGTAAGCTGAATAAATTCTTTAAAGACAATACTTTGCTTAACCAGCCTTTCGTAAAAGATAATGGCATCACCGTAGCTGATTACCTGAAGTCTGTCGATGCAGGATTAACGGTAACGACCTTCCGTCGCGCAGCCATCGGATAAACATATCCCGGTGTTGATATATCCCGTTTGTATGATACAGACGGGATATTTTCATTTACGATACCTAATTCCGGCGCAGCCTAAAGCATTTCCTTTATCTTTGCAAACCAACAACCGGACAAAATTTCTTATGAAGCCATCTGGCAGAAAATATAACCGTAGTGCACAACTCCATAAGGCCCGCGGCATGATGGGCATGACCATGGGCTGTGTCTATATTCTGGTTGCGGGTGTATTGGTCTATCTACATCGCGAAGGCCGAATCAGCCTGGGAGACGATGTACTTACTTACAGCATCATTACACTAATGGCCGCTTATGGTATCTTCAGAATATTCAGGGGCTGGAAATTGTATCATGAATAAACCCCATCCCTGCTGTCATGGCTGTACATTATTATGAACAGGATGTTCGCTCCCGGCTAAAGAATAAAAGGAAACTAAGTGCTTTTATCAGGCAACTCGTGTCGCACGAGCTGGACAACAGGCCGCTGAGCATAGCATACATATTCTGTAGCGATGAGTCCCTGTTAGCGCAGAATATCCGTTTTTTAAATCATGATACCTTAACTGATATCATCACCTTTGACCTGTCGGCGGATGAAACGGAACTTCTGGCAGAAATTTATATCAGCATTGATCGTGTTCAGGAAAACGCCACAAAGTTTAATGTACCCTACCTAACGGAGCTTCACCGGGTTATTTTCCATGGCGTACTTCACCTGTGTGGTTATAAAGACAAAAAGAAGTCGGATAAGGTTTTGATGACTGAAATGGAGAATCGTTGCCTCCGACAATATTTTGATGAGACATGAGATTAGAACCCATATACGAAGATTCAGATATAGTGGCTTATAACAAGCCATCGGGGCTGTTAAGCATACCCGACAGATACAATAAGGACATTCCTTGCCTGTACCATCTAGCAGCTGCCCTACACGAAGACTTATTCGTTGTTCACCGCCTGGATAAAGACACCAGTGGTGTCATTTGTTTTGCAAAAAACGAAGCCAGCCATAAATATATGTCAGGCTTGTTTGAAAGTCGTGAACCTGAGAAGTATTACCTGGCGCTGGTACATGGACGGCCTATGCAGCAAAAAGGTTCGATTACGGTTTCCATTGCGCCTCACCCGGTACACAAGGGTCGCATGAGCGTACAGAAGAAAGGAAGGAGCTCCCGTACGGATTATGAGGTGTTGGAGATGTGGCATGCCTTTTCTTTACTGAAATTAAGGCTGTATACAGGCCGTACACACCAGATAAGGGTACACCTGCAGCATTTAGGGCATCCGGTTGTTTGCGATCCTTTCTATGGCCAGGAATCGCCGGTGTACTTATCGGCTATAAAGAAGAAGTTCAAACTTTCGGCAAAAGAAGACGAAGTGGAAAGGCCACTGTTGCAACGCCTGGGACTGCATGCATCCTCACTTATCTTTACCAATGCAAAAGGGCTTCGTGTGGAGATTGAAGCGCCCTTGCCCAAAGATATGGCCGTTACGTTAAAGCAACTCGCCAAATGGGCGCGTACTTAGCCCTCCTGTTTTTCCTTAATTTCCTTCAAAATGGTATCCAGTCTGCCGGCTACTGTAGTATAGTCGGCAAAGCCTTTTGTGACCAGATAAAAGCGGCTTTCCGTTTCCTGCAGGAGCAAAACGGGGAAACTGGTAATACCCAGTTGCCTGACCAGTGCGAAATCGTAATAAGCTTTTTCTTTAAAGGTTTCACTACGCAGCTCCACATAAAAGGTTGCTGCATCTATACCATATTTAGGCAGCAGGTGCCGATAAGCCTCATCATCGGTCAGGTCGCGGCCTTCAAAATGCAAAGCATATTGCATGTCAGCTGCAAATTCAACGGCACGCTGCGGTACATGCGCTTTGATCACGCTTAGGGCAATAGCGGGCTTTTCGGAGTGCGGAAACCAATCACTTTGTTCCGGATTTAAAATATGCCAGAGGTAGTCTTCGCCAAACTTAATGCCGGTATGTGCCTCTACAGTTGGGTAGGCCGATTTTATAAACCCAGCGGTAGCCTTAATGGATACAGGTGTTTCGGGCAATATCATGCCCCCGCTTAATACTTCTGTATGGAGTCTGTCGGCATAAGTTTGCGCTATTTTTTCGACCACAGGACTAAAAGCATAGCACCAACCGCAGTAAGCATCATAACAATAAATGAGGTTCATAAAAAAAGCATGATGGATAAAAAAGTAAAGTTACGGTTACTTCCGCTAATGAAAATGTGGTGATTTTATTACAATTAATTGATGCTCATATGGTCTGTAGGGTATTTCGATAAAAAAAAATATAGCTGTATAAAAAAATAATTTTTCGTTTTTTAAAAAACTGTCGTAAAATTGCATTACCAAATCACATGAAATTCCATCCTGGGTGATAGGATGCACTAAGCTGCTTATCCCTTCTCTTCATCAAGGAAGCGGCCAAGTCCAACATTTTTTCCTTATTTATTGATATTATACACACATTTTTAAAACTTCGGATTCCTAATCCCTTGGTGTTTCTATTTAACCTCCCAATTTAATGGCTTACGACATTGAGCAATTGAACGACATGCTCGTTCCTGAATTAAAAGATATTGCGGATGCCCTTGGTGTTCCTAAAGCAAGCGATTTGACCAAAAACGATCTGGTAACGAAGATTATTGAACAACAGTCGGACCAGACAGCCGAGCCGCCTAAAAAGAAGCGTGGACGTAAGCCGAAAGCAGTTGCCGACGAAGGGTCGGGCCTGGAAGAAGCGGAACAAGCCGTAGCAGCTAAGGATGATGAACAAGCAGGCACAACGGAAAAAAGCGATATAGCACCGGCTAAAGAAGCAGCCCCTCCTAAAGAAGAGCGACCCAAGGCGAAACGGGAAAAGGCAAGCACGACTAAAACCGCCAAGGAAAAAGGAGCTAAAAACACTGCCGCAGCATCTGCGGAAAGTACATCCACACCGACACCAACAGGATCAGCTACTGAGGCTCCTGCTAAAGAAAAAGCACCTGTTGAAGAAAAAGAAAAAGCACCTGTTGAAGATACTATCGTTTCCCCGGAACCTATAAATACCCCCACTGCCGAACCTACAGTCCCTGCTGCCCCGGCAACACAAGCTGCCCCTGTTGCTGCCAGCAAACCCGCTCAGGGCAACAGGCCACCGCACCAACCTCATCATAATAACAATAACAGTGGCGGCGGCCAGGGGAAACCCCAAGCTCAGGAGCAACCTTCATTCAATATTGAGTTTGATGGTATTATACCAGGAGAAGGTGTACTGGAAATGATGCCTGATGGCTATGGTTTCTTACGCAGCAGCGACTATAACTATTTAAGTTCTCCTGATGATATTTACGTATCCCCATCACAGATTAAGCTATTCGGACTTAAAACAGGCGATACCGTTACCGGAAGTGTGCGTCCGCCCAAAGAGGGTGAAAAATATTTTGCCCTGCTAAAGGTAGAACACATCAATGGCCGCTTACCCGAAGAAATCCGGGACCGCGTACCTTTTGACTACCTGACGCCTTTATTTCCTAACGAAAAGCTTAACCTGTTTACCACGCCTACCAATATGAGTACGCGTATTATCGACCTGTTTACCCCCATTGGTAAAGGACAGCGCGGGCTTATAGTGGCACAGCCCAAGACGGGTAAAACCATGTTGCTGAAAGAAGTGGCCAATGCCATAGCCGCCAATCATCCGGAGTGCTACCTGATGATTGTGCTGATCGACGAACGTCCTGAAGAGGTAACCGATATGCAGCGGAGTGTGAATGCAGAAGTGATTGCCTCTACTTTTGATGAACCTGCTGATAAGCACGTAAAAGTGTCCCAAATCGCATTGCAAAAGGCGAAACGCCTGGTAGAAGTAGGGCATGATGTGGTGATTTTGCTGGACTCCATTACCCGCCTGGCCCGGGCACACAATACCGTAGCTCCCGCAAGCGGCAAGGTGCTCAGTGGCGGTGTAGAAGCCAATGCCATGCAAAAGCCAAAGCAATTTTTTGGCGCAGCCAGAAAAATAGAAAACGGAGGTTCACTTACGATCCTCGCGACGGCACTGATCGATACCGGATCCCGTATGGATGAAGTGATTTTCGAAGAATTTAAAGGAACAGGAAATATGGAATTGCAGCTAGACCGTAAATTGGCTAACCGGCGTATTTTCCCTGCAATTGATATTACAGCCTCTTCTACCCGGCGCGACGATTTGCTGTTGCAAAAAGATACTTCTTCCAAGATGTGGGTGCTGCGCAACCATATCGGTGGCATGAATACAGATGAGGCGATGAATTTCCTGATGCAACAAATGCGTGGTACCAAAAGCAATGAGGAGTTTCTGGCCACCATGAACAAATAATAATTGTAAGTACAAAGTGGTTTTTCGCCTGCGCCGGTTCCATCCCGTGCAGGCGAATTTTTTTAAGTATCTTTTACCTCAATTTAATGCCAAGAATGCTTATTTTTAAGCAACATTTCAAAAGCTAAAAAGGATACTGATGAAACTGAAGTTTGTGTTCACCCTGCCCGAAACCGCTCCCCTCATTGAAAACTATGATGATGTTTTCGGAGCGGAAAACCCTTATGAATTTACAACGGAATTTTCGGCTTTGCCCCGGATAGGCGAAGGCGTAAGCAGTAATTTTGTGCATCAGTTTCTGGATGGAAAAGTAGAAAAAAAAGGACTCCTGTCCACCGTATGGCATGTACGGAATATCATTTGGGAAAAAGAAGGGACGGATTGGTGTCCCGTTATATTCCTGGTGGGTAATTAATACTGCGCTATAGGCATTGGTATTCAAACAAAATGGTAGCAGTAAAGTGTATCCTACTCCCGCTTAATCCGGCTGAATAGGCACTCCTAAATATATCTCCCTTTTTCTGCATGGCGCATAAATAAGTGGCGGACATCATATGTCCGCATAGCGGCCTGATTGCGATAATTGTGGAAAAGTAAGCGATCCCCGGCCCGGGTTTTTTCGTTACTTTGTACTTACCGGAGCTTACTTAAATTTTACACCGGTTTTATCCATAATGCAGTTTTCCCATTTACATAATCATACCCAGTTTTCTCTTCTGGACGGTGCTTCACCCATCGCACGGTTATACAAAAAAGCGGAAGCCGATGGCATGCCGGCTGTAGCCATTACCGACCATGGAAATATGTTCGGTGTGTTTGATTTTGTGGCACAAGCCTGGAAAAATACGAAGGTAACAGGGAAAGACGAGCACGGGAACGATATAAAGGAACCCGTGGTCAAGCCTATTGTAGGGTGTGAATTCTATTTGGTGGCCGACCGGCATAAGCGGCAATTCACCCGCGAAGAAGGTAAAGACAAACGCTACCACCAGTTGTTTCTGGCAAAGGATGAAAAAGGATATCAAAACCTCGTAAAGTTGTGTTCCCTGGGTTTCATGGAGGGCTTGTATGGTAAATACCCACGGATAGACAAGGAGCTGGTATTGAAGTATCATGAAGGTCTAATAGCGACAACCTGTTGTATCGGCGCTTCGGTGCCACAGGCCATTCTGTACAAGTCAGAGGCAGAGGCCGAGACTGAATTCAAGTGGTGGCTCGATCTCTTTGGCGAGGACTATTATGTGGAACTGCAACGGCACGAAATACCAGAGCAGGAAAAAGTAAATGAAACCCTGTTGCGGTTTGCGCAAAAATACAAGGTGCCCATCATCGCTTCCAACGATTCCCATTATGTGGAACAGGAAGATGCCAATGCGCACGATATTCTGCTTTGTATCAATACAGGAGAGAAACAAAGTACACCTACCAACAAGGAATTTTCCGACGATACCGAAGTTAAGTCCAAGAATACCCGCTTCGCCTTTTACAATGATCAGTTTTATTTTAAGAAAAAGGAAGAGATGAGTCGTCTGTTCCATGACCTGCCACAAGCTATTGATAATACCCAGATGGTCGTGGATAAAATAAAGCCGTTGAAATTGGAACGGGAAATACTCCTGCCCCATTTTAAAGTACCGCCTGAATTCAATGATGACCAGGATGCTTATCTGGAACATCTGACCCGAACAGGCGCCAGGGAGAGATACAAGGACCTTACGCCAGAGATTGAAGAGCGCCTTAATTTTGAGTTGTTCACGATAAAGACCATGGGTTTTGCCGGCTACTTTCTTATTGTGTCGGACTTTATCAAAGCAGGACGCGATCTTGGCGTATTTATTGGCCCCGGCAGGGGCTCCGCGGCCGGTAGTGCGGTGGCTTATTGCATTGGTATTACCAATATTGACCCCATTAAGTATAACCTGCTGTTTGAGCGATTCCTCAATCCTGACCGTAAATCTATGCCGGATATTGATACCGATTTCGATGATTCCGGCAGGCAAAAGGTCATTGACTATGTGGTCGATAAATACGGAAAAAACCAGGTAGCCCATATTGTGACCTATGGTACTATGGCGGCCAAGTCAAGCATTAAGGATGTAGCGCGCGTGCTCGACCTTCCCCTGCCCGATTCCAACGCACTGGCCAAGTTGGTGCCGGACAAGCCCGGCATCTCTTTAAAACGCTTGCTTCGCGCACCCATAGATCAGTCGACAGCAGAGGCCAAAAGCCTCAAAGAAAAAGAAGGTTTGCAGGAAGATGATCTGGTGAATGTAAAGAAACTAAGGGCATTGCTGGAAGAGCCGGGTATCTTCGGCAACGTAATCCGGGATGCCGAAAAACTGGAAGGTTCTGTTCGTAATACCGGTATTCACGCTGCGGGTATTATTATTGCGCCCAAGGATCTTTCTGAACTTATCCCCGTAAGCGCGGTAAAGGACGTGAACCTGCTCATTACACAGTATGAAGGAAACGTAATTGAGAATGCAGGCGTTATCAAAATGGACTTTCTGGGTCTCCGCACCTTAACCATACTGAAAGATGCCCTGGCATTGATCAAGAGAAATTACAACCTTGATATTGACATAGACAGTATTCCTCTGGACGATCCGGATACTTATGCCCTTTATCAACGCGGTGACACGAACGGTACCTTTCAGTTTGAAAGTCCGGGTATGCAGAAGCATCTCCGGGACCTCAAACCTGATAAGTTTGCCGATCTGATAGCCATGAATGCCTTGTACCGGCCGGGACCCATTGCTTATATCCCTAATTTCATCAAGCGGAAGCATGGTGAGGAAGCGATTAGTTACGACCTTCCGGAAATGGAAGAATACCTGGCCGATACTTACGGTATCGCCGTATATCAGGAGCAGGTGATGCTACTTTCGCAAAAGCTGGGCGGCTTTAGTAAAGGTGATGCTGATGTATTGCGTAAGGCAATGGGAAAAAAGCAAAAAGCTGTTCTGGATAAGATGAAGGTACAGTTTATAGAAGGAGCTACGGCTAAAGGACACCCAGCGGATAAACTGGAAAAGATATGGTCAGACTGGGAGGCATTCGCCCAGTACGCCTTTAACAAGTCGCACAGCACTTGTTATGCCTTTGTCGCTTACCAAACCGCTTACCTGAAGGCACACTATCCCTCCGAATATATGGCTGCTGTGCTGAACAATGCCAACAGCATAGATAAGGTAACCTTCTTTATGGAAGAATGCCAGCGAATGGGTATAAAAGTGCTTGGGCCTGATGTAAACGAGTCGTTGAAAGGGTTTTCTGTAAATAAGGAAGGAATTGTACGGTTTGGACTCGCCAAGCTCAAAGGCGTAGGAGAGGCCGCTGTAGAAGACCTGATTGCCGAGCGGGAGGCTAATGGACCCTTTACCACAGTATTCGACCTGATTGCCCGAGTCAACCAAAGGACTGTTAATAAAAAATCTCTGGAAAGCCTGGCCATGGGTGGCGCCCTGGACTGCTTTTCCGACTACCATAGGGCACAGTATTTTCATGCCCCGGCTCTAGACCCTGCTACGGGCCTGGAGCGCATCATCCGCTTTGGCGGCCAGTACCATGCAATGGCCTCTATGACGGCCAACAGCCTTTTTGGAGAAGCGGATATGCCCGATATCAAACCACCTTCATTACCCGAATGTGAACCCTGGTCCTTGCATGAGTTGCTGGAAAAAGAAAGAGATGTAATCGGTATCTACCTGAGTGGTCACCCCTTGGACAGCTTCAGGTTTGAATATGAACATTTCAATTTCCTCCCGATTAACCAGATTGAAAAGTATATAGGTAGAAAAATAAGGATAGCCGGTTTTGTAAGTAACGCTTTTCACAGCATTTCGAAAAAGGGCGAACCTTATGGAAAGATGCTGCTGAGCGACTATTCAGGCAGCATGGAAATAGCATTGTGGAAAGGTGATTATGGTCGTTACCGGGATTTCTGCCTGGATGATCAGAAACTGGTGGTGTCCGGCTATTACGCAGAGCATAAATATCGGCCCGGACAATTTGAGTTTAACATAGACAGTATGATGCTGCTGGGAGAGGTAAAGGACAAACTAAGCAAAAATATAAGGATTTTTATGCCGCTTAAGCAATTAACAGCGGATATGGTGGCCGAGTGGCGAACATACCTTACGAGACATCCGGGAAATTGTGGATTGGAGTTTCAGGTATATGATGAAGGCCTGGATAAGACCATCACACTCAAGTCAGCAAAGGGAAGGGTACAATTACAGGATGAATTCATCACCTATCTGGAAACTAAAGGTATCCGGTTTAAGCTGGAGACGATGTAGCTTGAGGGCATTGTTATCTGATGTCCGGTACTACAGAGTACACCAGGTTCATCAGCTTATCCCAGCGAAACAGGCCCGCAAAGTTCTCGTTGGGGTTAACATGAGCCAAGGCGCCTACCGTAAGCACAGCCAGACCTGTAACGAAACAGATGATGCAGCAAAGCAGGAGAAAAAAGGTCTTTCGCTCACGGGAAATGTTGCCAAAAAGTTTCATATCACATAATTTTTACCGCTCAGAAACGGGGAACTTGCAAGCGCAAGTTTTGGGATAAGGCATGTAAAACTACATGATAATTTTATAAATACCTAAGAATTAGGCCTTATTTTAACCATTATTGGTTTTTTAGGCGTAGGTGCGCCAAATCCTGGTCCAAAAGCATGTTACCTGGCCGGCAAAAATGCAGCAAGCGCCCTTAAACAGCGTCAGCACGAAAAATATACTTATTTTTGCAGGAAATTCATACAAAGCCACCTCATGTAATAGTTCATTTCTTTCTGTAAAGACAAAAAGGCACCACCCTTGCGGCGGGGCCTGTTACCTCACTTAAAGAAAAGAAATGATGCTGATATTACAACAGCTTGGCTATCGCCATCCCAACAAAGACAGGCTCTTCAATA
>JBEBUO010000077.1:0-10208 GCA_040393285.1 Taibaiella helva
TTAATGGTCTGGCGGGAAACCTGGACCATTTCTGCTAATGCTGCCTGGGTGAGGTTAAGGCCGGCCCGTTCTATCTTTATAGTGTTTGTCATGTTCAGTTATTTCGGCGAAACAGATAAATTTTGCCATAGAATATGATGCTGAACGAAGCGAGCAGCAGGAACCACAGCGAAAACGAGGTGTAGAGAAACGCAATGTCGAAGGTGAAAGCGATGAGCACGCCCAGTAGGAGGACACATAGATAAATGCTGAGCTGCCAGGATCTGAGCCTTATATAGGCGGTCATTTCATCTTCTTGTTTTAAGCGGGAAAAGGCGGTGAAGACCAAACCAAGCAGGATCAACAGAAAGGAGAGGCTCGCGGTGTAGTTGGTCGTAAACATAGCCAGGAGGTTATCGCTCGAGGATTTGGTGCTGAAGTTGAGCCAACTGATTTCATACCCTTTCTCATGGGCAGCGAATAAGAGTAATCCGGTCAGCGTAATCAGCAGGCCGGGAAGACGTAGCCAGCGGGGAAACAATAGTTTGTTTGTCATTTGTCGTAAATTTTTTTACAAATGTAATGTTTGCTTTACAAAAAGACAAGTTTATTTTACATTTTTAAAAAATGTCTACTCTTTCAACAAAAAAAGCTGCCTCCGATACACGAAGACAGCTTGGTATTAAGTGCTATAAGGCCTCGCCTTATTTCAGGATGGTTCTGCTGATTACTATTTTTTGAACTTCGCTGGTACCTTCATAGATCTGTGTGATCTTGGCATCCCGCATCAGTCGTTCTACATGGAATTCTTTTACATAACCGTAACCACCGTGTATCTGTACAGCCTCATTGGTTACCGATTGTGCTATTTCTGAAGCATATAATTTAGCCATGGAGGCAGACAGGGTGTAGTCCATACCCTGATCCTTTTGCCAGGCCGATTTAAGACATAGCAAACGGGCGCCTTCAATTTGGGTAGCCATATCGGCCAGCTTAAAGGCAATGGCCTGGTGGTTCATGATTTCCGTGCCAAAAGCTTTACGCTCTTTGGAATATTTTAAAGCCAGTTCATAGGCTCCGCTGGCAATACCTAAAGCCTGAGAAGCAATACCAATACGGCCACCGCCCAGTGTCTTCATGGCGAAGGTGAACCCGAATCCATCTTCACCAATTCTATTTTCCTTAGGTACGATCACATCCTGAAAAGAAATGCTGTGTGTGTCGCTGCCACGAATACCCAGTTTGTTTTCTTTAGCGCCTACAGTAACACCCGGAGTGTCTTTATCCACAATAAAGGCATTAATGCCTTTATGTTTTTTATCAATATCCGTTTGGGCAATGACGAGGTAAGTGGAGGCGGAGTTACCATTGGTAATCCAGTTTTTAATACCATTAATCACATAATGGTCACCTTTATCTTCTGCCGTGGTACGTTGTGAGGTAGCGTCTGAACCGGCTTCGGGTTCGCTTAAAAGAAAGGCGCCTATTTTTTGCCCGGAAGCTAAGGGCACCAGGTATTTTTGTTTCTGTTCTTCATTGCCGTAAGTTTCCAGTCCCCAGCATACCAGGGAATTGTTTACGCTCATGACCACAGCAGCAGAAGCATCTACTTTCGAAATTTCTTCCATAGCCAATACATATGAGATGGCATCCATGCCCGAGCCGCCATATTTCGGATCTACCATCATACCTAAGAAACCCAGTTCCCCAAGCATTTTAATTTGCTCGGCAGGAAATTTCTGGTGCTCATCACGTTCTATAACACCGGGTAGCAGTTCGGTTTTTGCAAAATCGCGTGCGGCTTTTTGTACGGCTAGTTGTTCTTCGGAAAGTTGAAAGTTCATGTAAATATGATAAATTTTAATAAAGAGCAATCGCTCAGATAGCGGTGCAAAATTACTTTTTTAGCAGAGATAAGCAAATATTGCGGTATAGATTTAGTTGTAATTTACAATGCAAGTTTGGTTTTCAGGTGCTGTAGCATATCAGTAGTCATTTTCTCCAGGTCAAACTCATGTTTCCAGCCCCAATCACTGCGCGCTTCACGATCATCAATACTTTGCGGCCACCCATCGGCTATTTGCTGGCGGTAGTCCGGTGCGTAGTCGATGCGGAATTCCGGTATATGCTGTCGGATGCTGTCGGCAATTTCCTTTGGAGAGAAGCTCATGGCCGATAGGTTGTAGGCCATTCTGTTCTTTATTTTTTCGGCCGGAGCTTCCATCAGTTCTATAGTTGCCCGGATAGCATCTGGCATATACATCATGGGTAGGTAGGTATCTTCCGAGAGGAAACAGGTAAAATGTTGCTGTTTTAGCGCCTCAATATAAATATCAATGGCGTAGTCGGTAGTACCACCCCCGGGAGCTGATTTCCAGCTAATGATGCCCGGATAACGCAGGCTGCGGATATCAAGCCCGTAGCGCTGGAAATAGTAGCGACACCAGAGTTCGCCGGCATATTTACTGATGCCATAAATGGTATTAGGTTCAACGATCGTGTGTTGCGGGGTATTTTCCCGGGGTGTGGTGGGGCCGAATGCGGCAATGGAGCTTGGCCAGTAAAACTTACGTACTTTGTTTTCACGACATATTTCAAGTAGGTTGAGTAAGCTTTGCATATTGATATCCCAGGCCCACAAGGGCTTGGTTTCTCCTGTAGCCGACAGGATGGCTGCCAATAGGTATACCTGGGTGATGGACTCTTTTCGGATCAGATCGGCTACGCCTTTAGGATCCATTACATCCAGATGGTAAAAGGGGCCATTGTCTTCTTTAAGCAAAGGGTGTTCTTCACGGATATCTGTAGCGATGACATGATTACGTCCGTATATCTTCCTCAGGGAAAGGGTGAGTTCCACACCTATTTGTCCGTTGGCACCTATAATGAGTATTTTATCCATTAGCGGTTGGTTTACTTGAAATGAAAATGAAATAAAATGAAGTCGGCAACGACTAGTACTTACTGATCCTGGTACTGTTTCAACAAGTCAATAAAGGTGTGGAACAGGTACCTCGAATCATGCGGGCCGGGTGTGCTCTCCGGATGATACTGCACTGAAAAGGCTGGTTTGTCTTTCATGCGTATACCTTCAATGGAACCATCATTCAGGTTAATGTGGGTGATTTCTATATTTTCAGTGTTACGCGTTACGTTTTCGTCTATCACAAAACCGTGATTCTGGGTGGTGATTTCGCATTTTCCTGTTTGCAAATTTTTTACAGGATGGTTTAAACCCCTGTGCCCATGATGCATTTTATGTGTAGGGATACCATTTGCCTGTGCCAACAATTGGTGTCCCAGACAAATGCCAAACATAGGTTTGCCGGTATTTATAATATCCTTTACGGTTTGCACAGCATAGGTCATTGCCGCAGGATCACCGGGGCCATTCGATACGAAAAAGCCATGCGGCTCAAAGCTGTTCAGGGTGTCCATGCTCGATTTGGACGGGAATACTTTCAGGTAAATTCCGCGGTCGGCAAAGCATTGCAGCATATTCCGCTTAATGCCGAAGTCAAGTACAGCAACCCGGAGCGGAGCATCTTCCTGGCCAAAAGTATAGGCTTCTTTGGTGCTGATTTCTGAGGCCAGGTCCAGTCCTTTCATACCTGGTATAGCTGCTAAAGCGTTTCGGAGCTCATTGATATCGCTGGTGGCTGAAGAAATGACGCAGTTCATAGAACCTTTTGTTCGAACATGTTGTACCAGCGCCCTGGTATCTACATCTTGTATAGCTACTATATTTTGTTCTGTAAGGTAGTCGGCCAAAGACCCTGTTGCCGTCATGCGGGAAAAACGACCTGCAATATTTTTACAAATCAAACCCTTTATCTTTACGGAATCGGACTCTACATCCTGCTCGTTAACCCCATAATTGCCTACATAACAGGTGTTCATAATCAGCATTTGTCCAGCGTAACTAGGATCGGTAAATACTTCCTGATAGCCTGTCATGCCTGTATTAAAACACAATTCCCCACCGGTCGTTCCTATTTTTCCAAATGATTTTCCTTTAAATAGTGTTCCGTCTTCTAAGAGTAAGTAGGCTTCTGTGGAGGGGGTGTCCTGTAACATGCTTTGTTGAGAATTTTAATTTTGATGGCGTGCAAAGATAATGAGTTGTTAGCGAAAAAATAGTGCTCTTTGATCTTCTTTATGTAAGCCAGGCTGCAAACGGGTTTGCAGCTTCCCGGACAAAGATAATACATGTACTTTTACACATATTGCTTGCTCCCAGTTACGCACGCCCAGATTAGGTTATGCGGAACTATAACAGCCGGTTTGTTGCCTTTAGCTATATTTTGGCATAAATATTGCATATGCACGGCATGATTTCTTGCGCTGTGCCTCAGCATAGTGGTGTTAAATAAGGTATAGGATTGTTTGAATAGTGCCAGGCGAAGAAAATGACTATTTTGTCCTATGCTTTTAAGAAAAAAAATGTTAAATTTACCTAAACCATTATCCGTTTTATTACATGAAATTAGTTGATATCCAACCGATTCAATGGGGATTAGGCCGGTATTTATAAAATCATTATCTTTATATTTAGCTAATCTTATTTTTAAAAAGGCAGAAATTTAACAAACAGATGTTACTTTTGTAATATTGCGAGGTATGTCCATTTCAAAATGGATACAATGAGTTTTTTAAGTATACCTTACATAATTTAGAAAGTCATTACATTTATACCTTATAGTACTCATAACCGCTGTCACAATTTAAAGTATGAAAAGAACCGGGAAAAATATTCGTAAGCTTAGAGAGTTGAGAAATTTTACTCAACAGTATATGGCCGAACATTTGGAAATGACTCAGGGTAATTATGCCAGAATTGAAAATGAAGAAATACAAATTTCTGAACAAAGACTGGCTAAGATAGCTGACCTGTTGGGTTGTAATCCTGATTTTATTCTTCAGTTTGATGTAGAGAAGGTTTACGATTTGGGTAATGCCCAAGCCAAAACCGCTGAATATGGAATGCATCAATATAGCATTAGCCCTGAACTAAAAGAACTTTATGAAGGTAGGATTAATACCTTGGAAAGTCTTGTGTCAGAACTTAAGAAGGAACTTTACGAACTTAAGCTGAAGGCTGGCAACCAGATTTCATAAGTTGATTTCATGTATATCTCCGGTGGGGTGAGGTTATTATTTTTTATAAAATAACTTCACCCCATTATCTTTGTGCCCTTATGTACGCCATCATCAAATTTTTCCTTTTTCAAAAGGATCCGGAAGTTATTCATTATTGGGTCATGCGGCGCTTGCAACAGGTTTGCGCTATTCCTTTTTTAGCCAGGTGGATGAAGCGCAGGTATCAACCCAGACCATCTGCCACCATGGAAAAGACCCTTTGGGGACTTACTTTTAAGAATCCGGTGGGTCTGGCCGCAGGGTTTGACAAAGATGCTCGTTTCATTGATGCATTAGATCATTTGGGCTTTGGCTTTATTGAGATTGGCACGCTTACCCCTAAACCGCAAGACGGCAATGAGCAGCCGCGCCTTTTTCGCCTTCCGGAAGACGAGGCGCTCATCAACAGGATGGGTTTTAACAACCAGGGCGTAGCAGCAGCTGCTGAACGTTTGAAGCAACGCAAATCCAAAATCATTATCGGAGGTAATATTGGCAAGAACAAGACAACGCCTAATGAATCGGCTACCGAGGACTACGAAGTTTGTTTCCGTGCTTTATATGATGTGGTGGATTATTTTACCATAAATGTGAGCAGTCCGAACACGCCCGATTTACGTGCCTTGCAGGAAAAGGAACCATTGACCCGATTGTTATCCCGCTTACAGGATATCAATCGCGAGTTGGGGAAGGCCCGGCCCATTTTATTGAAAATTGCTCCCGATTTGAGTAATGGGCAGCTGGACGACATTATTGAGATTGTGCAACAAACAGGCATTCAGGGCATAGTGGCCACCAACACCACCATTAGTCGCGACGATTTAAAAACACCGCCCGATGTTGTTGCAGCTATGGGCGCGGGTGGGGTGAGCGGAAAACCTGTCAGGAAGCGGGCTACGGAGGTTATCAGGTACATTGCTGATAAGTCGCAACATAAGATTCCGATTGTCGCTGCAGGCGGTATTTTTACGGCTTCAGATGCACGTGAAAAACTGGAAGCAGGCGCTTCTTTGGTACAGGTCTACACCGGGTTTATTTATGAAGGGCCGGGCATCGTTCGGAATATTTGCAAGGGACTCTGAACCTGTTTTAACACATCCTATTCGCTATAATAATGGAACACTTATTTACTGCAGACAGTATCATTAGCTTTATTGTACTTGTCATCCTGGAGATCGTTCTGGGCATTGATAATGTCATTTTTGTAAGTATTATTCTCAATAGGCTGCCCGAAGCGCTTCGGCGAAAGGGACGCTTCATATGGATGTTAACAGGCATCGCAGTACGTACCTGCTTGCTTTTTGCACTCCAGTGGTTGCTGCATCAGAAAGGCAAGCCCGTTATCGAAATTCACAGTACCGGCTTTCGTCTTGGGAGCTGGACCATAGGGGCCGAGCTAAATGCCGACAACCTGCTTAAGGGATTTGATCTGGCCAGTATTGTAATGTTGTTAGGCGGCGTATTTCTCATCTATAAGACGGTGATGGAGATTCACCATAAGCTGGAGGGGGATGAAGATGTGGCTGGAGCCCGTAGTAAAGGCACCCTTACCCTCGGAAAAGCCGTGATGCAGATTATTCTCATTGATATGGTGTTCAGTTTTGATAGCATAATCACTGCCGGCGGTACAGCCAAGCATATTGAGATTATGATTATGGCCGTAGTTATTGCGATGATCGTGATGTTTCTTTTCAGTGCCCGTATTGCCTCCTTTATTCATAATCACCCGACAATTAAGATGCTCGCCTTGTCTTTTCTCGTCATGATTGGCTTTATTTTGTTGGTTGAGGGTTGGGACAGCGAAAGTGCGCACGATTTACACCTGAAGAACTACGCTTATTTTGCCATGGCATTTTCGTTTATTGTGGAATTGTTGAACATGCGCCTACGAAAGTCACCCAAGCCACCGGTATCGCTTCGGGAACCGGTGCCGGATGAGGAGCCATCTCCGGGTGGTACGAATGATTAATCGCAAATTCTTTTGCTGCACAACACTATAGCAAAAAGCTATCCTCGGGATATATGAGGATAGCTTTTTGCTTTATACTGTAGCCTAAATCAAATAGGGAGGAAGTGTTTAATCTGTTACATCAGGCTGCTCACTTTCATCCGGAGCGGATGTGCCGTCACCTACATCATCGGGCCCGGACTCATCCATTCCTAAACTAGTGGTGTCCGTGAGCTCAGTTGCCGGACTGTCTTCCAAACCGAGGACTTCCTCTTCCTCTTGCTCTTGTATGCGCGCAATGGCCGCAATGGCATCACCTGCTTCAAGGTTGATAAGTTTTACACCCTGGGTTGCTCTTCCTGTTTCCCGTATGCCGCTTACTTTCATGCGTATCGTAATGCCGGATTTCCGCGTAATCATCAAGTCGTCATTTTCCTCAACGGCAAGCAGACCTACGAGTTTGCCTGTCTTTTCTGTGATGTTCATGGTCTTTACACCTTTGCCACCCCGGTTTGTTACCCGGTAAGACAATTCATATAGATGCTCTACTCCGGCCTCGTCCTGTATACGGATAGCCTTGCCTTTCTCTTCATCTGTGGCCTGCTCGCCCAAGGGTTCCAGGAACGGGGTGCGTTTACCCATGCCTTTTTCAGAAACGACTAAAATTTGTTTATGAATGTTGTCTTTGGGCAGGCATATCATGCCGATAACGGCATCGTTTTCGTTTTCAAGTTCAATGCCATATACGCCTATCGCACCACGGCCGGTCTCCCTTACCTTGGTTTCGGGAAAACAGATGGCCCTTCCCGATCTTAAAGCCATCATAATAAAGCTGTTGCCGTCGGTTAGCGACACATCAAGCAGTTCGTCGCCTTCCTGAATGGTGATTGCGTTAATGCCGTTTTGGCGAGGGCGGCTAAAGTCTTTAAGCTTGGTCTTCTTGATAATGCCTTTACGAGTACACAGCATTATGGCGTGGCTATTGACAAACTCCTCATTGTCTAATTTAGGAATGTCGATAACGGTACGAATCTTGTCATCAGCAGGAATTTGCATGAGATTCTGGATGGCCCTGCCTTTGGCATTTTTGTCTGTTTCCGGTATTTCATATACTTTAAGCCAGAAACAACGTCCTTTCTCAGTAAAAAATAAAAGGTAATTGTGGGTTGAAGCAATAAATAAATGTTCGATATAGTCTTCTTCCCTCGTTTTGCCACCATTGGTGCCACGGCCACCACGGCGTTGCGACCTGTATTCATCAGCTGATGTCCGCTTGATGTAACCCAGATGAGAAATGGTAATCACCACATCTTCTTGTTCGATTAAGTCTTCGATGCGCATTTCATTGGCCAGAGGCTGGATTTCAGAACGGCGTTCGTCTCCAAACTTCTTTTTGATTTCCAGCAGTTCTTCTTTAATGATATCAAACCGCATGCTTTCGCTGCCCAGGATAGTTTTCAGCTGGTCTATAATGCGTTTCAGTTCTTCGTATTCGCTACGGATTTTATCAATTTCAAGACCTGTAAGTGTACGTAAGCGCAGTTCCAGGATTGCCTTGGCCTGAATCTCACTCAAGTCGAAAGCGGTAATCAGGCCTTCGCGGGCCTCATCCGGGGTAGTGCTTTCCCGAATAATCCGGATGGCCCTGTCCAGGTCATCTTTAGTGCCGATCACCTTCATGTACCCTTCGAGGATATGGGCTCGTTTCTCTGCTTCCCGCAGTTCGTATTCCGTGCGGCGCACGACTACTTCATGCCGGAATTCTACAAATTCAGAAATCAGATCTTTGAGGTTAAGGGTACGCGGGCGACCCTTGACAAGGGCCACGTTATTAATGCCGTAAGAAGTTTGTAACTCGCTGAATTTGTATAATTTATTGATGACTACCTGTGCTACTGCATCCCTGCGCAGTTCTACCACTACGCGCGTGCCATCCTTATTGGACTCATTGGCGACATTTGTAATGCCATCAATTATTTTATTGTTGACCAGGTGTCCTATTTTTTCCGTAAGTGCATCCCGGCTTACCTGGTAGGGAACCTCTGTGATGATAATCTGTTCCTTGCCATTTTTGCTCGTTTCTACATTTACTTTACCCCTTACTACTACGCGGCCTCTGCCGGTGTGCATGCCCTGTTTGATGCCATCAATGCCGTATATAATACCGCCAGTGGGGAAGTCCGGGGCTTTCACGTAGGCCATTAACTCATCTATAGTAATTTCCTTATTGTCGATATACGCAATACAGCCATCAACGACTTCGGAGAGGTTGTGGGGCAGCATATTGGTAGCCATACCGACCGCAATACCGCTGGAGCCGTTCACCAACAACTGAGGGATACGTGTTGGTAATACCGTAGGCTCCTGCAGCGAATCGTCAAAGTTAGGCTGGAAGTCAACAGTTTCTTTGTCCATGTCCTCCAGCAGGCTTTCTGCATAACGTTGGAGGCGGGCTTCTGTGTACCTCATGGCTGCTGGTCCGTCGCCATCCTGGGAGCCAAAGTTACCCTGTCCGTCTACAAGCATGTAACGCATGCTCCAGGGTTGTGCCATACGTACCATAGCATCATAAACGGAGGAATCACCATGAGGGTGATACTTACCCAGCACTTCCCCTACCACACGGGCCGATTTTTTGTAGGCCTTGTTATGGGTCATGCCTAATTCGTTCATGGCATATAAGACGCGCCTGTGTACAGGTTTCAGGCCATCGCGAACATCGGGCAGGGCCCGGCCTACAATTACCGACATGGAGTAGTCGATATAGGCCGTTTTCATTTGTTCTTCAATATTTACGGGGATGATACGGCTGTTACCCTGATGGCCGTTATCTTCAGGAGTGAGGTCTTTATTTATTTCGTCCATTATAGCTAATTAGAAAGAAAGCAAAGATACGAAAAAAAGGCCTCATAAGGAGGACTAATATGGGTTTTGCACATCCTATACACGGCCTGGGTACGGAGCTCGCTATAACTGCCCCAAGAGGCTGTTTGTGTAAATTTTGCCGATTGCCTTAGCCGGTAAAAAGTTACCTTTGCTTGTTTTATGTCTCGTAGATTGCTTGTTTTTCTTACGCTGCTTTTGGGTATATCCGGCCCTGATGATGCTTGTGCCCAGCAACAAGATAGCGTGCTGACGGGTG
>JBEBUO010000078.1:0-10005 GCA_040393285.1 Taibaiella helva
AATAAAGTTTATTTTCTAATTATCATGAGTAAATCACTCAAATGGAAAATTGAGTGTAATTCGGAAAGTTTAACTCTGTTTTGTTGATACATTTGTTTTCAGATTGTTCCTCGTTATAGCTGCAATGAACAGTAAAGCAAACTTGTATATAAACAAAATATTTATGAAATCATTATTACTCTCTGTGATTGCAATACTTTCAATCAGTATGGTTATTACTGCTCAGTCTACTGCGGTGCCAATACAAAAATCAAAAAATCTCCTGTTCGTGGAGAATAAAGGACAAGTCATTGATCAGTACGGTCGTGCCAGATCTGATATTGATTTCCGCTTGTCCTCTGGGAATATGAATGTGTTCATTGGTCGTGGCCATATTCATTATCAGTGGGCTGCTCCAAAGGACACGTCCTCAAATAGAGATAAACCATTAGACAATTCCTTAATGTCCACAGAATCTGTTCTGATTGATATCTACCGTATGGATGTACAACTCCTGGATGCCAGGACAGAGGGTCTTTTTTTGAAAGAAGGGCAGTTGCCCTATGTAGAAAAATACTTTCTACCTCAGTTTGGTCATATGGGCGCAACGGCACAGAGCTACGAGAAGGTGGTGTACAAAGATGTATACCCGCATATAGACTGGGAGCTGTATATTAAGGAAGGTAAGCTCGAGCAGGACTTCGTCGTGCACCCTGGTGGTAAGGTGTCAGATATACAGATGCAGTTCAAGGGAGCTACGGATCTCGCCGTTCATGCAGATGGTAGCTTTACTGCGCGTACGCCTTTCGGTGCTATAACAGAGGCCGCGCCTTATAGCTTCCAAGCAGATGGCAAAGCAGTAGGCTCTGCTTTTGTACTTGATAAGAATGTGCTAGGTTTTAACACAGCGGCTTATCAAGGTAAGCTGACTATTGACCCTACCGTATCCTGGGCCACCTATATCGGTGGAGAGGGTGTTTACGAAGACGTCTGTGCCATTGCTGTTGGTTTAGGTACAGATGTTTACATCGGCGGTATGACAACCAGCGTTTCCAATATTGCTACGACAGGGAGTCACCAGGAGACTTATGTTGGAGGCGGCGATGGCTTCCTGCAGAAATTTAATTCGGATGGCGTTCTGAGTTGGGCCACTTATTATGGCGGAGAAGCTACAGATTGGGTACAATCTCTTTCCTGCGACGATCAGGGCTATGTTTATGTAGCGGGTAGGACCAGTAGTACTACTGCCATTGCTACACCAGATAGCCATCAACCAACATTTGGCGGAAGCCAAGACATTTTTTTTGCAAAATTTGATAGTTCAGGTACACGCATTTTTAGCTCCTATTATGGCGGAGCTGAAGCGGATGGTTCAGTTTCCCAGGTCATTGTGAAGGGCGACTATTTCTACCTGAGCGGTGAGACCGGGAGTGCTACAGGCATCGCCACACCAGGCTCCTTCCAGCCTGTTTTACCCAACGATGGCTGTGTATTCCTGGCTAAATTCGACCTGGACGGCGTAAGGCAGTGGGGCACCTATTTCGGTGGCACCGGTGGTGAGGGGCTGGGTTTTATGGCTTGTGACAACAACAGCAATGTTTATATCTTTGGCAATACGGTCAGCGAAGCGGGCCTGGCCACACCGGGAGCACACAAGACAAGCTACAGTTATGCTGATGATAGTGAAGACCATTTCTTGGTGAAGTTTAATATGGATGGGATACGGCAATGGGCCACTTATTATGGTGGTTCAGGTCAGGAGTTGTCGCATCATTCGTCACGGAATGTGGCTTGCGATCCCGCGGGAAATGTCTACATAACAGGGGCTACTACCAGTTCAACGGGTTTGAGCAGTTCTGGTGCCTATCAAAACGTGTCCGGCGGCGCTATTGATGTTTACCTGGCAAAGTTTGACAGTTCCGGTATAAGGCAATGGGCCACCTTTTATGGCGGTGAAGGTGACGAAGTATTTTCATCATTAGTCGTAGCGGATACAAATATAATTTATCTACACGGTGCAACGAACAGCACTTCAGATATGACTTCTGTCAACGCACTACAGTCGTCCTTTTCCGGCGGTATGATTTATGGTGACGGTTTCCTTGCTCGGTTTGACGGCGATGGTAATCGTATCTACGGCAGTTACTACGGTGGAGCTGGCATAGATGTAGTCATGGCTTCTGCAATGGACCAGCAGGGATATCTTTATCTTGCTGGAAATACCAATAGCATGGAAGGTATAGCCACTCCGGGAAGCTATAAGACTGATTACCCTGGTTCTGCATTATGGGCTGGTTTTCTTACTAAACTCTGTTTCGAGCTACCTATTTCCTTATTGCAGGTAGCAGGTGCCGACAGTATTTGCAGGGAGTCGGTAGCCGCTTATTCGGTAGCCGAAGTTCCCGACGCCGATGCTTACATCTGGACGCTGCCTGATGGATGGAATGGCAGCAGCAACAACAATACGATCGATATCACGGCCGATCAGCAAAGCGGCATCATAGGGGTACAGGTAGTACGCTGTGGTGATACCAGTGAGGTGGCGCAATTCCCGGTGTATGTATACCCTCCGGAGCCGGCGGTGATCACTGTAGATAATTTCACCTTAGGTACGGTAGGTACTTATGCCAGTTACCAATGGCTGCTGAACGATCAGCCATTACCGGGCGCCACTACTGCCAGTATTACGGTAACCGAGAATGGGGATTACCGTGTGATCACGGTAAATGAGCATGGCTGCACGGATACTTCCGATGTATATACGGTATCCAATGTAGGGATAGAAGATGTGACTGGTTTAGCTGCTCAGATCAGTATTTTCCCTAACCCGGCCAGGGATAAGGTTTTTATACAGGCGCCGGCGGGCGTAGCTGTAACTGTTACTACCATTGATGGGAAAATAATGGTGGAACATGGCAATAGCCGGGTGCTGGATGTTAGTGCTTATCCGGCTGGTGTTTACCTGCTTCGTTTGACTACTAAGGAAGGTACCTGGATAAAGACGGAAAAAATAGTAAAAATGAAATAAGCTTGTTTTGATGGCCGGTGATTATCCCGGCCATCAAAACGATTTTATTTTCCCACTCCCCTGAGTAGATCACTTAAGTGGAATTTGAGTATAGCTCTGAAAACTTAGTTCGGTTTTGGCGATACATTTGTTTGCGATCATCTTGCCGGTTAAATGAAGGTGAGTATTTAAATGTTTAATAAAAATATAATATAGTATGAAGTCATTATTATTTTCTGTAGTTGCTATACTTGCACTAAACATAGTCATTACTGCGCAACCTATGGTGATGCCCATGCAGCGATCAGAACATCTTGTATTTGTGGAAAACAAAGGGCAGATTACGGATCAAACGGGCGCTGCACGACCAGACATCGATTTCCGTTTGTCCTCCGGAAATATCAACGTGTTTATTGGTAAAGGGCAGATACACTACCAGTGGGTTGCACCTAAAAATGCCACTTTAGCTATAACTGATGTTTTAGGTAAGTCCTTTAATGCTGAAGAAGCTCCCCTGGTTGATATCTATCGTATGGACTTACAACTTCTGGATGCAAAGGTGAACGGGGTATTGGTAAAAGAGGGCCGGCAACCATATGTAGAAAAGTATTACCTGCCTCAATGTGGACCCGAAGGAGCCACCGTACAGAGCTATGAAAAGATCGTTTACAAGGAAATATATCCCCACATCGACTGGGTATTATACATCAAAAATGGAAAATTAGAACAGGATTTTATAGTATATCCGGGTGGTAATGTAGCCGATATCCGTATGCAGTTCAAGGGGGCTACAGGTCTTGGTATTAATGAAGATGGCAGCTTTACAGCGACCACACCTTTTGGCAGCATATCGGAGGCTGCACCCTATAGTTTCCAGGAAGACGGTAAAGAAGTGACTTCTGCGTTTGTGTTGTCCCATAATGAGCTTGGATTTGATGTTGCAACTTTTAACGGCCGGCTGACTATTGATCCAACGGTATCCTGGGCTACCTATTTAGGCGGAAATGGTATGTTCGATATTTTTGAGGATATGGAACTGAGCGTACACAACGATGTGTATGTAGGCGGAACGACTTTTAGTGCCAGTAATATTGCCACAGCAGGCGCCCACCAGGTTACTTTACAGGGGCCTAACGATGTTGTACTGAAGAAGTTTACTAAGGACGGTGACTTGCTTTGGGCTACTTATTATGGTGGTGAGAGCGAGGAGCTCTTTTCGGCACTATCCTGTGATTCAGTGGGTAATGTGTATATCTCCGGCCGTAGCCTGAGTGCAACAGGTATCGCCACGGCAGGTAGTTACCAACCCGATTTTATTGAGAATGGTGATGGTATGGATGCTTTTGTTGCTAAGTTCGATAGTTCGGGTAGTCGCCTTTGGGGTACTTATTTTGGGGGGCCTGGTATAGAAGATTATGTAAAGATTGCGGTGAAGGGAGATGCTTTTTTTATTAGTGGGGTAACATCCAGTACTACTGGTATTGCGTCAGCCACGGCGCACCAGACCAGCATTGGCGACCCCCTTGGCGCAGATATAGATTTTTTTCTGGCGAAATTCAGCCTGGATGGGGAAAAGGCTTGGAGCACCTATTATGGGGGCCCTGGGATCGAACCATTAGCTAACGCTATTGCTTGCGATGATTGGGGTAATATTTACCTTTTCGGGGCTACCTCCAGTGAATCTGGTATAGCCACACCAGGAGCACATAAATCGATTTACACTTTCGTCAATGGCGCTTATGATCACTTCCTGGCTAAATTCAATAAGGATGGTGTACGGCAATGGGCGACCTATTATGGTGGGGATGGAATGGAGTTGGGTATGGTTTTTCCCAGGAATATAGCCTGTGATCCTTTCGGTAATATTTATATGACAGGCACAACGGCCAGCACCAATGCTATTGCCAGTTCTGAAAGCTATCAGTCACAGCTTAGTGGCGGTGACGATGCCTACCTGGTCAAGTTTGACAGTAATGGTGTACGGCAATGGGCGACCTATTATGGCGGTCCTGATGCTGAATTCGGCGCTTCCGTGCATATCGTTGATTCCTACAGTGTCTATATAAATGGTAGTACCAATAGTGCTGCAGGTATCGCAAGCCCCAATGCCCTACAACAGGTATATGCTGGTGGCATTGGTTACGGAGATGCTTTCCTGGCGAGGTTTAGCGATGAAGGGGAGCTTTTATATAGTAGTTATTTTGGAGGGCAAGGCGCAGATGCAGCACTTGCTGCAGCTGTGGATACAGGTGGATACGTTTATATAGCCGGTTTCACAAATAGTACCACTGATATTGCCACAGCTGGTAGTTATAAGAGTAGTTATCCCGGAGGTGTAATTGCAGATGGTTTTCTGGCAAAGTTCTGTTTTGCAGCACCGGCTTCAATATTGGACATCCAGGGTGCCGACAGTATTTGCAGGGAGTCGGTAGCCGCTTATTCGGTAGCCGAAGTTCCCGACGCCGATGCTTACATCTGGACGCTGCCTGATGGATGGAATGGCAGCAGCAACAACAATACGATCGATATCACGGCCGATCAGCAAAGCGGCATCATAGGGGTACAGGTAGTACGCTGTGGTGATACCAGTGAGGTGGCGCAATTCCCGGTGTATGTATACCCTCCGGAGCCGGCGGTGATCACTGTAGATAACTTTACTTTAGGCACTGTGGGGACTTACGCCAGCTACCAATGGCTGCTCAATGACCAACTTATCCCGGGTGCCACCGCTGCCAGTATCACTGTGGCTGAGAATGGCGATTATCGCGTCATCACAGTGAATGAAAAGGGCTGCACAGATACTTCTGCAATATATACCGTGTCTAATGTTGGAATTAATGATATGGCTGGCCTGGCTATGCAAATCAATATTTTTCCCAATCCCACAACAGGCAAAGTATTTATACAATCGCCGGCGAAGTTGTTCATGACCTTAACGACCATTGAGGGCAGGGTGTTGACGGAGTTTGCAGATGAAGAGGTTATAGACTTAAGCGACTATGCTACCGGTGTATATATGCTTCGGTTAACTACTACTGAAGGCAGGTGGATAAGAACAGAAAAGGTAATAAAAATACAGTAGCTTTTTACCAGACCTATTAGGATAGGGTATAGCGATAAAATAATGCCATAATAAATTATGAAACATCTGATTTGTGCCTGTTTGTGTTTTATAAGCCTCAGTTCTATTTTCGCCCAACAGGAAAATATATGGGTATTAGGAGCTGTCGGACTGGATTTCAACAGTCCGACACCTATTGCTCCTGTCATGGACGGCCAGCAATTCAGCGAGGCGGCTGCTTCTGTTTGTGATGAAGACGGGCATTTATTGTTTTATACCGATGGCTCCACGGTATGGGACCGCTTCCATAATGTGATGCCCAACGGATCGGCATTGACCACCATAGGACCCCATACTACCGGCAGCAGTACCCAGGGGGCTTGTATTATACCTATACCCGGGCAAGACCAACAGTATTATATATTCTCGCTGACTTCAGTGGAATTTGGCGCGGATGCCGGCAAGCTGTTTTACAGCAAGGTAGATATCTCCCTCAATGGTGGTAGCGGTGATGTAGTTGCCGGGGAAAAAGCCATTTACTTGGCCGAAGGGTTTAATGAGAAGCTTACGGCGCTTACTGGCTCCCGTTGTAATATCTGGGTAGTCTTGCGCTCTCGTATGGCCAATGAATTCAAATCCTTTGAGGTCACCGCAGCAGGGGTCAACACAGAACCGGTGGTGTCTGCAACAGGAACGATCAACTTCAACTACCATATTCTGGGTACCCTTACGCCTTCGCCCGACAACAAAAGGCTCCTGTGTGCCGCAGCTCATGTGGGTGGCGGCGGACTGGAGCTTTTTGATTTTGACCAGGTGACGGGCGTACTGAACAGCTCCCTGGTTATTGACAGCAGCGAACCTTTTTATAGCGCCTGTTTTTCTCCCGATCAGAGCAAAGTATATGCGATCAATTATTGGTATACAGGTAATGTGTACCAATATGACATTAATGTCCCGGATCCATTGTCGACCAAAACGCTGCTCCGGGACGGACAGCAATTTGGGTTTGATAAAATCAAGTTGGCAGCGGACGGCAAAGTGTACCTGAAAGGAGGTGCAGATTACCTGGACGCCATTAATTTCCCAAATCTGGCGGCTCCTGCCTGTGCCTTTACATCACATGCCGTTAGTTTTCCGGAGCCTATATCAGGTGCATTGCCTAACGTAGTACCTGTTTTTGAACAAGCTACAGATAGCTTCTCCACTACGCACGTGGAAGGACCCTGTTGGAGCGCTGGCTTTCAAATACAGGGAGCAGGAAATGGCTGGGATTACCAATCCAATGGAATCAACGAGGGGCCGATAATACACATCGATACGCCAGGCATATACTGGCTTAGCTATTATACGCCTTCCTGCAGATACCACATGGATACGTTTGTGGTCAATTTTCCACATGGTGTATTGCCTGATATCACTACCTACCCCGCCTGTAAAGAAACCGCGACAGGAAAAGCCCTGGCCACTACTTACCCCGGTGATCCGGCAGTGTACAACTATTTCTGGTTTGCTGCCAGTGGGCAAGACACCCTATCATTCACAGACAGCCTGACGGATGTTGCCGCAGGTGCTTACAGGGTACATATAATTACCCAGACGGGCTGTGACACAATACTTTATTTTGATGTTTCAGCTATTTCCCCCGAGCTTTCTATTGAGGTGACTGATACCTTGCTATGTGTCGGAGATATGTTTCAGGTGAGCCATAATTCAGACGATCATTTTACCGGTTTTCAATGGGATTTTGGAGACGGAATCCGCTCGTCAGATCCGGTAACCACTCATCGTTATATTGACCCCGGTGTGTATCATGTGCGCCTGGTCGGAACCGGTAGTGTCTGTGTGGATTCAAGTATGATTACCCTAGCGGTGGATGCACCGGCAGAAAATTTTGGCTTTTGGATGGATCGGCATGCGGTCTGTACCGGAGAGAAGGTGTTGCTGCACGCGGACCCAGACAGTACCTTAAGCCAGCTGCATTGGGATTTTGGTGACGGTAGCAGTAATCGCGCATTTGTCTCCGACACGTTGCAACATGCTTACGACATGGATGGTGTCATGTGGGTTCATCTTCAGGCGCAGTTCAGGGCTTGCCCTGCCATCGACCATATTGATTCCCTTGTCGTTTATCCTATACCCCATGTCGACTTAGGTGAAGATGACACGCTTTGCCTGGATGGCTCGCCCGCAATATTGAGTAATCGGTCTGCCCAGGTTAGTGGCGCCTACAGTTTTCTTTGGAACACAGGCGATACTACGGCTAGTCTGAAAGTGAGCCAGGCCGGAGTGTACACTTTGCAAGTAAAGGCGGGACCATTGGGCTGTACAGGAACCGATCGCGTGGTCGTGCATAAGGGTTGCTATACGGATATCCCCAATGCCTTTACACCAAACGGAGATGGAGACAATGATTATTTCTTTCCCCGGACACAACTTAGCAAAAATATCGGGCAATTTAAGATGCAGGTGTTCAACCGCTGGGGGCATTTGGTATTTGAAACCACAGACATAAGCGGACGTGGCTGGGATGGTCGCTTGAATGACCAGGTACAGCCGGTTGGTGTGTATTTGTATCTGATAGAAGTAGGCTACACGAATGGACGGCTGGAACAATATAGGGGAAATGTTACGCTGATCAGGTAAAACAAGTTGATGCTGTATTATCGGAATATATCCCGATAACATAATAGATGATGAAGCAAATAATTTATAGTATATCGAAAAAGTTCGGAAAAATAAATTTATGACGCGTGTCCAGATGGTTATTGGAAGCTTGTTCTTTAGCTTTATAACGGGCCATAGCCTTTTTGCCCAAACGGTCAGCCTTATTGACGGCTCAACGCTACCCACTCAATACTGCAGGGAAGATAAGGCCTTTTCGCTCACTGGTACACCGACAGGCGGCACCTTTTCAGGTTGTGGCGTGTTCGAAGAAAATGGTCAGTGGTATTTTAACCCGGTGGTGGCTACAGCAGGTGCTACAGTCTTTCCTATTTCCTGTAGCATGACTTATACGATAGCGGATAGCAGCGTTACGGTACCTTTGCTCATCTGGAAACCGGTGGTCATCACACCGGCGCTACAGGATACTTTTACTTGTAACGGTTATTTTTATTTACATGCCACTACGCTTTATGCCGGTGCCTATGATTATGCCTGGACGCCATCACAGCCCCTCGACCTTCCTGATTCGCCCAATACACCAGGTTTTATTACCAGTACCCAAACTTTTGTACTGACGGCTGTGGATCATATCAGCGGCTGTATGGGTAGCGATAGTATAACAATAGAAAGATACCCGGAACCGGAACTTATCGTAAGCCATGATACAACGATTAATGCCCGAGGTTCAGTGCAGTTATATGCTTCAGGGGCACAAACTTATTTGTGGCTGCCAAACCGTTGGTTGGATCAGGACACGGTAGCAAGCCCTGTGGCACAGCCTCAGCTACCTATAATCTATCAGGTTATCGGTATCAATGAATATGGTTGCCGTGATACGGCCGATATCAGGGTGGATATTAGGGAACAGTTATTTTTACCGAATGCATTCAGCCCGAATGGCGACGGGGTGAATGACGTGTTTGGTCTCGGAAACTACGGTTATCAGGGTGTAAACGCATTTATGATCTTTAATCGCTGGGGTGAAAAAGTGTTTCAAACTATTGATGGTACACAAGGCTGGGATGGCACTTATAAGGGTCGGCCTGCCGCTACGGGTACCTATTATTATGATGTCCGCCTGGTACTACCGGATGGTACGGAACGGGCGTTTCGTGGAGCGCTGGCCCTGATCAGATAACCTAGCGAGTGTCTCAACCCGCGGCAGCATAAGGGGGAAAGGAAAAGACACGAATGATTCGTGTCTTTTTGGGTGCCCAGAACTGGATTCGAACCAGCACGTCCTTGCGAACGCTGCGACCTGAACACAGTGCGTCTACCAATTTCGCCACCTGGG
>JBEBUO010000079.1:0-9947 GCA_040393285.1 Taibaiella helva
CAGGAGACTACGGCGAAGATCAGGGCCCGGACGGATCATCTTAAAGGGGTGAAGATTGCCATCATGGGTTGCATTGTAAACGGACCGGGAGAAATGGCCGATGCCGATTTCGGTTATGTGGGCAGTGGCGTGGGCAAAATTACGCTGTACAAGGGGCAGGAAGTGGTAAAAAAAGGTATCGACAGCGCCATTGCAGTTGATGAACTCATCAACTTACTAAAAGAAAACGACGTTTGGGTAGAACCTGAAGGCCTTACTGTGTAATGAAGTTACAGGTTTCCTACGCCATGCACTTATGCAAATAAAAATTCACCATTCTCTTTTTATTGATGCTGTTCCCGGCAAGGGAAGAGGTGTATTTACACGTGAGGCACTCCCCCCAATGAAAACCATTGAAATTTCGTCTGTATTGGTGATGAATGCGCAGGCAAGGCATCTGCTTGATCAGACCACACTCCACGACTACATTTTTGAGTGGGGAAATGATGAGGAAGCCTGCTGTGTGGCCTGGGGATATGTATCAATGTACAACCATAGCTATGCAGCCAATTGTGAGTATTTTATGGATTTTGAGCAGCAGGTGATTACGATAAAGACCGTAAGCCCGGTGCAGCAGGGTGAGGAGCTGACCATTAATTATAATGGTGATTGGAACAATGAAAAGGAGATTTGGTTTCCGGTAAAATAAGATAGTACCTAATACAATAGTTTACAAAAAGGCTCCGTTAATGAGCTAAAATAAAACACCCCATATGATAAAGAAAATAGCCGCCATCACCATGATGGGCATGATGACTGTAGGTGCCGCTCAGGCACAGTCGAAAGAGCGACCCGCTTACGGAACCAATATACTGAGAATTGCTCCTATTTCGGTCTCAGATGTAGGCATAGGTTTTGGCCTCAGTTATGAAAAAATTATTGGTGCAGAGCAGAAGATAGGTATTATTTTACCGCTCTCCATGCTGCTCGAAGATGGAAACTACTATTACGACCCGATGGCTAATTATGAAGGTCCCCGATACAAAGCTTATTTTAATTTTCAACCGGGTTTGAAGATTTATCCTTTCGGTCAGCGTAAGGTGACTTATGCGGTGGGCCCCAGCCTCTCCTTTACTTATGGCGGTGGCAAGGAATGGGAAAATGCCTGGGATCCGGTCATCAGCCGTCAGGTTGATGTGACCAAGACCCGTATCGGTATGCTGATTAATAACTATGTGAATTTTCAAATTACCGAGAGTTTTAACCTGGGCCTGGAAGCCGGGCTGGGTATGCGGTATTATGATGCCGTCGTGCGGGATTATGGTACCCACAGTTCCCGCTACAACGATGGTTTTAATGTCATGGGCCAGTTCTCCATGACAATAGGCTACCGTTTTTAGAGCGCCAACAGGGAAGTAAACATATTTATGGGCTTTAAACCAGAAAGGTTTAAAGCCCGTTTTCATTACCGGCGGTTAAATTGAAGATTGCTTTAGTACATTTGCCTTACTTTTCAGCATAAAACAAGAATCGTACGATGTTCAGTATTTATTTTAAGGAGATCAAAGGGTTTTTGAGCACCGTGGCAGGATATGTAGCTGTGCTGGTATTCCTGCTGGCAGCCGGGCTCTTCTTATGGGTATTACCCGATACCAATATGCTTGACTACGGCTATGCCACCATGGAACAGTTTTTTACCATCTGCCCCTGGTTGCTTTTATTCCTCATACCGGCAGTCACCATGCGCTCCTTTGCCGACGAGTATAAGGCAGGCACGATGGAATGGCTGTGTGCCAAGCCTATTTCCACCGTACATATTATCCTGGGTAAGTTTTTCGCGGCCTTTACACTTGTATTGATCGCGCTCCTACCTACCTTGTTGTATGTATTCAGTATACATTGGCTGGCTGTAGATGCCGCTACCATCGATATGGGCGGACTCCTCGGTGCTTACCTCGGCTTGATAGCGCTCGCAGCTGCTTTTACAGCTATCGGTGTTTTCGGATCTGCCCTTACGGAAAATCAGATTGTAGGTTTTTTAATTGCCTTGTTTCTCTGCTTTTTAATGTACAGCGGTTTTGAAGCGCTCAGCCGCATCGCAGCTTTCCGTGGCGGTGCCGATTATTACTTGGGCATGATCGGTATGGACTATCATTACAACAGCATGAGCCGGGGTGTGCTGGACAGTCGCGATGTTCTTTATTTTGTTTCCGTAATCTTGTTTTTTCTCTCGGCTACATGGGTGGTTGTGAAAAGTAAGAGTGAAGCAAGGTGATTTTTTAGCAATACTAGCGCAAAGTGAAAAACATCTTTATCCACATTTTTGATTCAATTGTGAATATTTTTTTTCAAAAAACTTTCCAATCAAAAAAATACTTATTAATATTGTGGAAAGAAGAGTACTTACTAACCCATCCTTATAAAAAGCTCCGGTGATTTTTCATCGGGCTTTTTCTTTTTTATTTCCTGAAACCCTTACCGGATAGTGACTTTACTATACATCATTTACTTATGGGTGATCCCTTAGCATACTACATTTTTTATAAACCATGCAAAGTCATGAGTCAGTTTTCGCCCGAGGGTGATAAGCTTACCCTTGCCCATTTCTTCAAAAATATTCCTAAAGATGTGTATCCGGTGGGCAGACTCGATTATGATAGCGAGGGGCTTCTACTGCTCACCAATGATAAGCAACTGAATCATCGCTTATTGAATCCTTTGTTTGTACATGAGCGGGAATATTGGGTGCAGGTAGAAGGTGAGGCCAACGCCGAACTTATTGCTCCGCTTACAAAGGGTGTGGTGATTAAGGTAGACGGACAGCCCTACACCTGCAAGCCAGCGGTAGTCGAGCTTATCGACCCGCCAATTTTACCCGAACGGGATCCGCCTATTCGTCTGCGCCGGCATATTCCTACAAGCTGGTTGTCTGTCACCATCAAGGAAGGTAAAAACAGGCAGGTGCGAAAGATGACTGCTGCTGTAAATTTGCCTACCTTGCGGTTGCTGCGTTACCGCATCGGGTCCGTTACCATAAGTGGCATGGAGCCGGGAACTATACGGGTGACAGATGCCCGTGTTAAAACGCTGTTGTTTCAACGCGGCAAAAAATAATATACCTCATTTATATTCGATATGAATACCATTTTTCAAACGGCCACAGCCAGCTACACCTATCCGCAGTTTATCACCCACCTGGAAGCCTTACTAGCTCAGGGTAAGACCACGGGCGCCAACCAGACGGAGGAATACCTGCATTATGCTAAGCTGAACCTGCAACGCATGCGTCGGTGGGACAAAACATTTCAGCTCCATACAGATATGCTGGCGCTTCTGCCCCAGCTACCGCAGCAGCATTGGTGGGTCATTACCGAAGGTTGGTGTGGCGATAGTGCACAGAATTTGCCGGCCATTGTAAAGATGGCTGCAGCAGCCGGTCCCCAGATCGACCTCCGTATTGTATTACGCGATGAAAATCCGGAAATCATTGATCAGTTTCTGACCAATGGTACCCGCAGCATTCCCGTTATCGTTGGTGTTGATGCGGCAGGTAAGCAACTGTTTCGCTGGGGACCGCGTCCTCAGGCTGCACAGGATTTACTCACGGCGTGGAAAGCAGAAGTTCCCCAGCGCTCTTTTGAGGCGTTTGAACAGGATATGCATACATGGTACACCAAAGACAAGGGGCAGACCTTACAAGCCGAATGGTTAACCCTATTGGCACCCTTTGCCCCGAAAGGGCTGCCAGGATAGGCATACACTGCCATTCAGTCTTTTTTGTATACGTTTTGTACATTTGCCATGTTTTTAGCATGTTCACGAAAAATATTTTGCCCATGTTCAACCTGATTTTATTCGGCCCACCTGGTAGTGGAAAAGGAACCCAATCTGCTAACATTATTGCCCGCTATGGTCTGGAGCATATCGCTACCGGCGACCTGTTGCGTGATGAAGTAAAACAAGGCACGCCGCTGGGCGTTGAAGCCAAGCAGTATATCGACCAGGGCCAACTGGTGCCCGACGCAGTAGTTATCGGTATGATCGGCAGCAAGTTGGATCAGAGCCCCGATGCCCGCGGCTTCATTTTTGATGGCTTTCCACGTACTACGGCCCAGGCAGAGGCACTGGATGCTTTATTAAAGAAGAAGAATACAGCCATCGATGCCCTCCTTTCGCTGGAGGTGCCTGAAGAGGAATTGAAGCGTCGCCTGCTCTCACGTGGTGAGGTGTCTGGCCGTAGTGATGACAATGCTGAGGTGATTGCCAGGCGAATCGTGGAATACCGTAGCAAGACGGAGCCTGTAGCTGCTTATTATGCGCAGCAGGGAAAGTTGGTGGGTATTAAAGGTGATGGTAATATTGAAGAGACATTTGCACTACTGCAAGAGGAAATTGAAAAATTTATAGAAAGGGTATAGTCCGCTATCCCTTTCCGACCGGCGATCAGGCCGTCCCCATTATGGAAAATTTTGTTGACTACATCCGTATCTTTTGCCGTTCCGGAAACGGTGGTGCCGGTAATGCGCATTTTGCGCATACCAAATTCAATGCCAATGCCGGACCCGATGGAGGAGATGGCGGCCGGGGTGGTCATATCATTTTAAGGGGCAATACACAATTGTGGACCCTACTCCACCTGCGTTATTACAAGCACGTACATGCCGAAGACGGACAAAGAGGTATGGGGGCCAACTGTACAGGCCGCAGCGGTAAGGATGTGGTTATAGAAGTACCCCTGGGTACCATAGCCAAAGATGCGGAAACGGGTGAAGTAGAAGCGGAGATACTCGAAGACGGACAGGAAGTCGTTTGGCTGCCGGGCGGAAGAGGAGGATGGGGCAATACGCGCTTTAAATCGCCTACCAATCAGGCGCCGGAATATGCCCAGCCCGGCGAGCCGGGTATAGAAGGATACAAGTATCTGGAGTTAAAGGTATTGGCAGATGTGGGTCTGGTTGGTTTTCCCAACGCCGGAAAATCTACCTTGTTGTCCACCGTATCCGCTGCCAGGCCCAAGATAGCCAATTATGCCTTCACCACGCTTACGCCGCAGCTAGGTATCGTATCTTATCGCGACGATAAGTCTTTTTGCATGGCCGATCTGCCCGGCATTATCGAAGGTGCTGCCGAAGGGAAAGGATTAGGACACCGGTTTTTAAGACATATAGAACGAAATTCAGTACTCCTGTTTTTAATTCCGGCCGACAGCCCGGACCACCGTAAGGAATTTGAGGTATTGCATAGCGAATTGGAACAGTATAATCCGGAATTACTGCATAAGAAGATCATCATTGCCCTGTCCAAAAGTGATATGCTGGATGAGGAACTGAAAGCCGCCATTTCGGCCGAGCTGCCTCCGGATATTCCTTTGGTATTCATATCTTCCGTTACCCAGGAGGGTATACAGGCATTGAAAGATGAACTGTGGGTTTCTCTAAATGAAGAAAATAATTCGATATAAATTGTCAGGATGAAAGCATGTTGCAGGGAAGCGATGAATCATGATGAGCCGGAAAAGAAGTCCTGGTTGCAGCGCTTAGCCATTCGGTGGAAGGTGCACAGTATCGTACAGGTAATCCTTATCCTGTTCACCTTCGCATTGGGTGGTAGCCTTTGTGCTTTTATCGCCGGTAAAATTTTACCCCTCCTGAATATAGAACAAGGCTTGCTGCGTACTATACTGTACCTGCTTCTGGTCACCCTGCTCTGGCCAGTCTGTGTGCTCCTTATCAGCATCCCTTTCGGACAGTTTGCCTTTTTCAGAAAGTACCTGGCCAAAATGGGCAGGCGTATGAGCGGTAAAAAGAAAAAACCTGACCTTACAGAATAGCCTTCAGTACAGCCACCGATTTAAGCGGGGCAAAATGCGGTACATGCCATTGCAAAAAGCCAATGTAGTATTGCAGCAAGTTACTCCGCATTGATGCGCCGATTTTTATCTCGTGTATGTGTTCCAGATTATTTTCTTTGTTTAGCGCGTCCATAAGCTGTGCCTCCTCCCCATCTATAAAAGGTGGTATAGCAGCGGGCTTGTCCGAAAACTTACCTTCCACCAGGTCCACATAGGGTGTGGTTGCGGTGTACCGGCCGGATAGTTTAAAGCCGGCTATGCGGGCCGCATTGATCATGAAAAACAAAGGGTAATTGCCCAGGCTACCTGCCGGTGCCTCATCCAGGGTACTCAGAAAGTAGTGCAGAAAATCAAAAAAATGCTGGTCTGGGTCCTGGTCCGTTACCAGTTGCAGGCTTACCTCTGCGGCAAAGACGGCCACGCTGTTCCGGATCACATCTTCATGCAGTTTTTGATATACATAGTCGGGCCTGAACTCCCGTATATATTGCAGGTTCTTTTGCGGGTGGTGGTATACTTCCATATCCAGCATCGACATGGGGAAGAGCAAAGCCGCTTTCTGGTGGCGCGCACTTGAGCTGCGCACCCCTTTGATCAGGTACGATTGGAGGCCAAACAGTTCTGTATATACCGCGCAGATCAGGCTGGTATCCCCATAGCGAATACAACGAAAAACAATGCCACGGGTGTTGTGTGTCATGAATAAGAAAGGATGCGATACGCTGGCAAAATTACAACAAGCAAGTGGAGTATGGTGGCATCTATCGGGCAGCGCAGGCGAAAAAAATAAGGGCGATTTATGGAATGCTTAAATATCTTGCATCTCATTAGTCAAACGATTTACATGATGAAATACCTTCTGTTTTTGCCGCTGCTTGGCGCCAGCCTGTGCCTCAATGCCCAGGCGCCTGTTGTCACCACCGCCGACCTTCAATCTGTAACGGTGTACAGCCGCGGCGTGGAAATGAATCATGCCGCCCGCGCGCGACTGTCTGCGGGCAGTACCGAAGTGGTGATCAACAATGTGGCCAATGCCCTGGACGAAAGGAGCATTCAGATAGGGAGTAGTGCCGGGCTCACCATTATGTCGGTGAGCTTTGCCACCAATTACCTGAAAGAGGAGGATAAGAGCCCGGCTTACCTGCAGGTAGAAGCCCAGTTAAAAGCCGCGCAAAATCTGCTGGGACGTATCAGGAACCGGAAGCAAAGTGAAGAAAGCACCCTGGCCCTGCTGGATGAAAACCGGAAAATAGGCGGCAGCGAAACAGGTGTAACCGTGGCCGAGCTGGTCAAGATGGCCGACTTTTACAAAAGCCGTCAATTGGAGCTTAGAAATAACCTGATTACTATTGCTGAGGAGGAAGCCGAACAGCAAAAGAAGGTAGCCAGGCTGAGCAAGCAACTACAGGAGCTGGCTAACGATTGTAGCGGTACCGGTGGTCAGTTGGTACTCCAGGTCATGACAGCACAGGCCGGCGAGCAGGATTTTCATATTAGCTATATCAGCCCTAATGCCGGCTGGACCGCCTTTTACGACCTCAGGGCCGAGCGCATCAATGATCCTTTAAAGATTTTGTATAAAGCCAATGTGGTACAAAGTACCGGCATCGACTGGAAAAAAGTGAAGCTTACCCTATCTACCGGCAATCCTTCCCAGAGTGGTACCGCCCCGGTATTATCAGCCTGGTTTTTGCGCTATGCCCAGCGGGATATGCAACAGAAGCAAGCAAGTATCCGTTATCAAAATCGCTTACAAAGCATGGAGGCGCGGCCGGCTGCAGAACTATCGGAGATTGTTACGGGCGCTGCTCCCGGTATACAGGTAAGCGATATGGGCGAGTACCTGAGCCAAAGCGAAAACCAGTTGAGTGCCACTTTCGATATCTCCTTGCCTTATGATATTGCTACCAATGGTCGCCCCCACAGCGTATCGCTCAAGGAGTACAGCCTGCCGGCACAATATAAGTACTATGCCGTGCCCCGCCTGGAGCAGGATGCCTTCCTGATGGCAGAAATTGTGGATTACGAGCAGCTCAACCTTATGCCTGGAGAGGCCAATGTCATTTTTGAAAACATGTATGTAGGTAAGTCCTTCATTGATCCGGGTGCCACCACCGATACCCTTAACCTGAGTATGGGTAGGGATAAGAAGATTACGGTAAAGCGTGAGCAGGTTGCAGAGGAGACTGGGTCCCGTTTTATTGGTGGCAGCAAGAAGCAGACCGTTACTTATGAAATAAGGATCAGGAATGGGAAAAAGGAAAAGATCAGCCTGCTGCTTAAAGATCAGTATCCCATAGCTACCGATAAAGATATGGAAGTGGAATTGTTGCAGTCTGATGGTGCCGATATAAACAAGGAAACCGGTGTGCTCACCTGGAAGCTGGCTATCGCTCCCGGCGAAACCAAAAAGATAAGAATCAGCTATTCCGTAAAGTATCCTAAAGATAAGCTGATCGGAAATTTATAATATAGCCCGGGTTGGAAGCATCATCGTTTTACCAACAAAGCCTGCCGCGCTGCGCGGCAGGCTTTGTTGGAATTGATTAGTAGTCAGGGCGGTTTCCGAACGCTAAGTAGAACGATATTCCGAAGTTAACCGTAGCTCAGCGACGCCAACCTAGTCGTTCCTTTGTGTACGTTACTAAAGTAGAGGTCGTGGTATACCCGATCAGGATGCCTGGCGGATGCCGCCTAGGGCGACAGGCCGCAAAGGAGATTCAGCGCTCCTATGCGCCGGGTGGCTTCACTTTTTTGATAGAAGCGTCAACAAGCTCTTTTCCCTTCAGACGATGCGTCCAAATATCAGGCACCTCATGACTACTGCACCATCACCTTTTTAGACACAATTCCTTTGTTGGTATATATTCTTGCGGCATACATACCGGCAGCAAGACCGGCTACCTGCACTATGGCGGTGCTACCTTTCGTCTCTTGTGAAGAATAAACCGTTTTACCCATGATGTCGACTAGGTCTACCCGGTCTATTTCCAGTCCCGGACTGCTGATCGTCAGCTGTTTTCCGTAAGCGGGATTAGGATAGAGGCTGACCAATGCCTGCAAGCCTTCCGTCTCTTTAATGGCTGAACCCACATCATTGGTGGAGTAAGTAGTCACATAAACTGTAGGGATAGGTGCCGGCACATCGGGTATAGATGCTTCGGTAATAGTGAGTGTCGCGATCTGGTGATGGGCATTGGCCTGATACCAGTTATATTGGGTGATGGTATAATTGAGTGATGCACCTTGAGTGGACATCGTGGACGTCTCTGTCAGTTTTTGCCGTAATACATTGTGGTAAGTTCCATGAGGTGTAATCAGGGTACCATAGCCGTCTATTATGCTGTTGATGCTGCCCTGCCGGATAAAGTCAGGCCCGCTCATGGCAAAATTATCATTAAAACTTTGCTGGTACGTTACCGGAAATTGAAGAAACTTATAGGGATCGGTAAAGGCTATGATACTGCCTGAGGCGCTTTGTTCGCCTACTTGTTCCCAGGCATCCGTGGTATGGGCATAGAATACATTGGCCAGGGAGCCGTCAAAGTATTCTGTGGCGTCTGTGAAATTGCCGCACTCAGGACTTCCCGGACAAGCGGCAATGGTGTAGTTCAAATCACTGCTTAGCGACCAGGCAGATAGGTTCCAGGTAACATTTGCCCCGGCATTGCCCGGTGCTATGGCGGTTTGCCCGCTACCGTATTTGTAACTTACGGATGCTATTTGGGTAGGATTGTATTCGGCGGCACTGATTTGTGGTTGGGCGCTTGCTGAATAAGCGGTGATTAGTGAAGTAAGGAGGAGTGTGAATCTTTTCATATTTAAAAATTTTTAGCAATGTATAAAAACGTTAAGTAAAATACAAATGCTTTTCTGAATTTTTTTGTGCAGGCATGCCCTCAGTCACGGTTTAAGTCTTTATCTCCGTCCCGAAAAATTTCCCCTCCTCGCTGGCGCGCACGTGTCTCGCGTGCCTTGGCTCGTATCCCTCCTTTGCTTGTTTGTTCTTGGGCCCAAAGAAGCAGCTCTTCAGATTTTTTGCCTGCTTCGATTCCACTAAGTGCGCACCATGATCATGCGTGTCCGCCTGAGCGGAGTCGAAGGCGACAGAAGTTAG
>JBEBUO010000080.1:0-9894 GCA_040393285.1 Taibaiella helva
TACTCCAGGCCTCCCCTGCAGGCGTCTGTTTTATACACGGTAGTATCAGCAAAAGATGAACCCGCTATAAGATAGCCATCATCCGGTGTTTGCACAAAAGAACTAAACGGCTCAAAGGTTAACCCTCCCATAACTTCATCATTTCCTCCTAATGTTTTATCCCATTCAATCCCGCCAGTAGCATCGAGTTTTACAATCCAATAGTCGCCATAACCGATACTAGACTCCGTTTTTTCTCCATCCGGCCAAATCCAATCAGTTGTAGATGTTGAGGTGCCACCCAATAAATAACCCCCATCAGAGGTTTGCATCAGGTCATACAAACGATCATCCTGGTTGCCACCAACAGTTTTTTGCCATTCTATAGCGCCCAAGGCATCCAGTTTCAAAATCCAATAATCATGATTGTTAGTATATTCAGACCTATTTGTGTCTGTCTTGTCTCCCACTATGCCGGAATTGGAATAACCCCCGGCTAAGTAGCCTCCATCCTGGGTTTGAATTATTTTATACAAATAATCCTGACCTGCAAAAGCTCCCGGACCAGAGCCTCCATACGTTTTTTGCCATTCGATAGATCCGGTATTATTCAATTTGAGTATCCAATAATCATAATTACCCCTGCAGGTGTCCGTTTTCTCACCCGATATGCCGGATTTAGACTCGCCACCTAAGATATAGCCCGCATCGGAAGTGACCGCTAAAGAGCGTAATTTATCATGTCCGGACCCTCCTATGGTCTTTTGCCATTCGATACCTCCCGTATCATTTGTTTTGATTACCCAATAATCAGCACCGCCCCTACCCGTATCCGTTTTTTCTCCAGAGATCGGGGAATCAGAAGTACCTCCAAAAATGTATCCGCCATCAGGAGTTTGGGACATAGATGCCACACCTTCGTTACCCGATCCACCGATCGTCCGCTGCCATTCGATCTGGATATTGGGTTGGGCATAGCATGCAAGGACCCCGCCTAAGCCGATCAGTAACATAAGTAATTTCCTTTTCATTATTATTGTTTTTAAAGGGTTAAGAATTAATCAAAAAGCAGAACGCGTGCATATCCCGGCTCCAACTATAAAAGCTATTAACGTAGCAATAGTACCTCCCCCTGCTCCTGTCTTATCGTACTACCCGTCCCGGCTTCCATCCAGAAACGATATATATAGGTACCCGCATCTGCAGGTTGACCTTTATGTCGACCATCCCATCCGGATGCCACGCCTGAGCTTACCGGGCTTTGATAGATCAGTTGCCCCCAGCGGTTAAACACCTGCAACTGAAAGCCCCTGACCAGGCAATCGGGTTCTATGACCGGCTGGAACACATCATTCAGTCCATCCCCATTGGGCGAAAAAGCATTGGGTATTTGAATATAACAATCACACAGTTCCGGCAGTACCCGGATGGTGTCGGAACCGGTGCAGGGTGGTTGCGTTACGGTGATCCAATAGGTGCCGGTATCTCGTATATACAAGTCCGCCTGACTACTACCCGTACTCCATAGGACGGTTCCACCATCAGGCGTTAACGCAGACACTTTTAATTCAATAGCTTCACCTCGACAAACTGATAAATCTTCTCCCAAATCCTGCTTCACTCGGATAAAGTCCAGGTTGACAGCGTCCACAAACACACATCCTGACTTGCGTACCTCCACCCAGTAATGGCCCTCCTCTCTGGCGGTATAGCTACTGCCTGCTGCACCATCCTGCCAATAGTAACTTTCCGCATCAGGCACCGTAGCGTCCAGCAACAACTCGGGCCGGCTGCATAAGGTGGTATCGGAGCCCAGGTCGAAAGCTGCATCGGCACCCCTGACAATGAAGGTATCCACATAGGTATGGCAATCATCTTTATAACGCAGCCAGTAGGTGCCGCGTTCTGTGACCGTACGATTGGTATCGGGCGCGCCATCGCTCCAGGTATAGTCTTTATACCCCAAAGGAATCGTCAATTGCAGGGACCAGCCCGACTGGTTATGTGTACAGACCAGGGTATCCAGCAGCTTTTCACCCAGAGTATCGGGAGGAAGCGGATACACCACATCACTGGGGAGCCAGCCTCCTCCAGAACCAAGAGTCAGGAAATCATACTGCAAGTCACAATCTGCCCCTGTTAGATTGGGACTGCAAATACGACTTAGCCCGGAAGGATTAGAGAGATAGATGGTGTCCTTATATAATTTCGGGCTAAGAAGTGTATTAATACCGGTGACAAAAACCGGATTAGGAATGGCAGCCCCCGATAAGAACCCGCTGACATCGTATTGAAGCAAATATCCGTAGCCCGCATAAAGTTTGGCGTTATCTGGCGAAAAGCAAACATTAAGTGCTTGTTCAGAACTTAATAAAGTGCCATTCGAAAAGACGCCGGTACCCGTATCAAATTTACACAAAAGCAAGCCTACACTATGAGGAGGTAGCATGGTAATAAACTGACTGCCATAAACGGCAAAAGCCACCATGTTCCGGTTGGGCGCCACGGCCATCCGACCAATCATATAAATTCCACCAATTTGACTTCCTGTGCTGGAAACAACAGGATCAGGATGTAGCCCCTCCCGCGTAATATGATACGCCTTGAATACCGGACCGGTGAATTCATGAACGACTAACCAGATATCACAATTATTGCCTGGTATGGCAACCATAGCTTCACTCAAGGAACTACCATCCAATAACACATTCTTCCCTCCTGGTACAATGTCGCCAAGCCCGTTATCCAATTCCATATCTACTATAGAATAGCGTAGCCCGGGCGACCCTCCCTGGTAGTTCAGGGAAAACAAATAGTACTTACCCGGGCTGTCGATAACCGGTACGATACAATCACCTTGTGCAGTTGTTCCTCCAATGTTTAGTAGCTGGTTATTAGGCAGCATAGTATAACCTCCTCCATATAGCGTATCCCCATTAGGCATCACTTCATGATTCCGGTTATAACATTTGCCGCCACCGGCATAAAACAATAATTCGCCAGTAGCCGTATCACATATTGATGCGCCGCCTTCCATTGGTGCAATTGAGGTATTTATGCCCACCGGGACACCGTTATTAAAGTCTATTCCTGAAGAATCACCAAAGGCCCAGACCGCATTGGCTTTTAAAAACTCCGGGCGCTGGTTATAGAATAGTTGTGCCTGCACGGAACTATACGTTAAGCAGGAAATAAAAAAACATAGAAGTTGACGCATTGTATTGAAAATTTCGGTTTATCCTGCTTTCCTTACAAGGTAAGGGACTAAGTACCATTGGCTATCAGGGGAAACCCTGATTTTTACCATTCCGTTTCTTTTAGCATTAGTCGGCCATTTGCTTTCGAAACAAAGATCTTTATCCTTTTACAATTTCTTTTCCGGATAATTACGGAAACATTATTTTCAGTGTTTCCCGCAGTTTTTGCCGGTGTAGCTTTTGTAGATTTGATGTAATTTTAAAGGTTATTGTTGTCGTTCCTTCCCACAAGGAAAAGTACTTTTAGCTGAACGTGTCCTATTTTGTACAGATGAACAAGGAAGTAATGTATTCAAGACTCAGGCGCTTTTTGGCGATCCTGTTGGTGTATTGGATAGCCCATGACTATGTAGTCTATGCACAGGCAATACCTGCAGACGAAAGGCGCGTGGCCATCGGCATGAAGGATACGGTGTTCATAAAAGAACTGCTTGGACAGGCCTGGAAATTAAGTCGTCAACAACCGGACAGTGCCATGACACTTTTTAAACAAGGTATTGCCCTGAGTCGCGCACAACACTACATGTATGGACAGGCACAGCACCTATTAGGCTTAGCCCATACTACCGGCCAGCAGGGAAACCCGGAATTGGGTATCGCTCAGTTTAAAAGCGCAAGATCCCTGTGCGTTATGCTGGAACAGCCGAAACTCTGGATGAGCTATTACCGGTGTGGCAACTATTTGTATGATCTCCTGGGATACAGGGATACAGCCCTGAAGTATGCTTATAATATGCTGGACCTTTGTCACAAATTCCCCCAGTTAGACAGTGCTGAAATTTCATCTGGTCTGGCTTATGGCCGTTTAGGGGTAAGCTATATGCATGGCGCGGCCAATCCGCTGCTGGCCATTTCGTATTTCAACAAAGCTTTGCAGATAGCGGAACGTAACGGCGAAAGAAAACAATATCCCTACTTATACACCGGCCTGGCCGGGAGCTGGGTCAATGCAAACACTTTGGATAGTACACATACATCGGGCTATCGCAAAGGTGTACAACTCTATGTAAAAGCAATGCAGGTGGCACAGGAGCTGGACGATAACATGGCTTTGGCGGTGGTCTATTTTAATCTTGGCGTTGTTTATTGTAATCTGGAGTTGTTTGATTCCGCATCATTCTATTTAAAAAAGATGTCGGAACTCCCCGATGAAATTATTAACTATAATGGAAAAATTGCGGCCTATGTGATTATGGCTACTGGTTATCATAAAGACGAGCAATATGGGAAAGCGGCGCATTATTATGAACTGGCAGGCAACCTGGCCAGACAATACCATGCCAAAAGCAGACTACAAGAAATAGAACGGCATCAATTTGCCTTATACCGGAGCATGGGCCGGTATAAGGAAGCGATGGAGCATTTAGAACATTATATGAACCTACGCGACAGCGTTCTTGATGAAGAGAAGGTGAAAGCCACCCAGCAATTAGAGGTAAAATTCCGCACTGCGGAAAAAGACAAGGAACTGGCACTCAAAAACCTGACTCTGGGAAAGCAACAAAGTCTGCTCCGGGAAAAAAACATATGGATCGGCGCAGGGGGATTAAGCAGCCTGTTCCTGGTGAGTTTATTATTGGTATGGCGCCGCAACAGTCAGCACCGGCGTAAGCTTCAAGAGAAACAGATTCATGTTATGGAACAAGACCAGGCACTGTGGAAGCAAGGAGAGCGTATACGCAACCTGAGTGCCATGATCCGTGGCGAAGAGAAGGAACGGGCCCGCCTGGGCAGGGAACTCCACGATGGTATTGTAAGTGAGCTAGTAGCCATTAAGATGAATTTTGACACGCTGCAACAGAAATACCCCTTGTATGAAGCTACTCCGGCATACGAAAAGGCCTTGCAACACCTGGACGCTACCGCCAGGGAATTACGAAAGACGGCGCAAAACCTGATGCCGGACCTGCTCACAGAACATGGCCTGCGGATGAGCCTGGTCGTCTATTGCGAAAAGACGACCGCCTTGACAGGTTTGAAAATCAGCTTTGTATGTGAAGATCACCTTCCACGACTCCCATTAGACTTTGAGTTATCACTATACCGCATGGTGCAAGAGCTGGTATTGAATATACTCAAGCATGCGCAGGCCTCATCAGCATTAGTACAACTTAACTACCATACCCAATTATTAATGCTAACCGTAGAGGATAACGGCAAAGGGATAGATATAAGTAACACAAGGTCGTCCGGCATAGGCTTAAGTAACCTGAAGAGCCGGGTAGAAGCCCTCCAGGGGCGCTTTGATATCAGGGCACGCAAAAGCGGTGGGACGGCCGTATATGTAGAAATTGATTTACCCCTCCTTCAATCCATAATGTCTGATGAAGATGAAGATAAAAATAGCTATAGTTGACGACCATGTACTGATCACAGAAGGCTTAGTGAACATGCTGCGGCAATATGAAGACCTGGAGGTGAGCGCAACATACTCGGATGGAACCGGCTTGCTGGCCGGTTTAGCGCAGCAGCTACCGGACGTATTGCTGCTGGACATCCAGTTACCCGGGATGTTGGGCAATGAGTTGGCCCGCCAGGTGCATAAACAGTATCCGGATGTAAAAATCATCGCTTTAAGCAGTATGGATAGTTTCTTTCAGATCAAGGATATGTTACAGCATGGTTGCAAGGGCTATGTTACCAAACAGGCACCCCGCGATATCTTGCCGGAAGCTATCCGACAGGTCTATGCGGGAGAGGAATACCTGGAGTCAGAGCTTCGGCAGCGCTGGATATCGACTTTAACACAGAGTAAACGGCAGTTGGCTCAACAGGCTCCGCTATCGGAGCGGGAACAGGAAGTGCTGGCGCTTATTGTAGCCGAACATACGACGCAAGAAATTGCGGAACACTTATTTTTGAGCTTGCGCACGATCGAAAGCCACCGGTATAGCCTCTTGCAAAAACTCGGGGCCAGGAACACAGCCGGGCTGGTGCGGGTAGCGGTACAAAGAGGGCTGATTGAATAAGGAACAGTTGCGACCCTGCCGCCTAATCTAAGCTCCCTAATACACAATACAGGATGTTAAATGACATCAATGATTGCGTTCGGCAGCGTTCGCTCCTGCAGTCCTGCCTGAAATACAAAAGCCGGCGGCAACAAGAAAGATTCCTTGTTACCACCGGCACAACCTGAAGCAGCTTACTTATTTTGCTTCACTATTTTCTCTACTTTAATAAAGGCGCCATCCTTATCGGCAATACGTAGTAAATACACACCAGCCGCCAGCTCTGCTACCCAAAAACTGCCTGCATCTGTTACGCGACGTATCACACGACCATCAATGCCACTTAGCGTCACATCCACAGCAATTGGCGATTGAATAAATACCTGGTCATAAGCAGGATTGGGGTAAATAGTTACCTGGCCAGCCAGTCTATGGATATCTTCTATACTCACGTTGTCCACGGTATAAATTTCAGAAGTATCGGCACATCCATGTGTATTGCTCACCGCCACCGCATAATCCCCGTTAGCCGTAACCGCATAGTTAGCCTGCGTGGCACCAGTGATTGGTACACCATTTAATATCCATTGATAGGTGGCATAAGCCAAGGTAGTGCCGAGTACAAATTCATCTACGGTAATAATGGGATCGGGTTCCGCTATCGTCAATTGTAAATGGATGGTACTGTCACAGCCTGCAGCATTACGCCGAATCTGCGTATAAATGCCACTTTCGGTATAAGTTTCCCCATTCAACGTATAATTCACACAGGCAGTATCAGTAAGCGTTACGGACGAAGTGTCGTGACAGCTAAATTTCTGCACAAATATATCATACGAACCATTTGAAGTTAAGATCGCTGCTTCAGCACCCGGATCGAAGTCGCCTGAAGCAAGAGGTCCCTGGAGACCCCCAAAAAACCCCGTTGTATAGACATCACCGTGTTGGCCCACCGTCAGTGCCTCGCCAGCATCCCATTCCGGTGTTCCCATGCCCAAAGCCTGGAGCGCATGGCCGGTGCTATCCAGCTTTAAGATAAAAATATCCCGGTTCTGCCCTGTGGCGTCCAGGTTCATTGTACCCGGACCAGGATCAAAATCTACCAGCTCAGAAAACAGACCTGTAACATATACATTGCCACTGGCATCCAGTGTTATATCGTTTGCCTCATCTGGTCCTGCAGCACCCATTGTCTTATACCAAATGATATCAGCGCTGCTATCCATTTTCAGTACAAAAATATCAGACAAACCCGCAGACGTTGCTGTATCAAATCCTAATTCTGAATTGACGCTGAAATTAACTTCACCGGAAAAAAAGCCACATACATACAGGTAGCCATTAGGATCCCAATATATAGCATTGGGTCGGTCATTCGGGTCCGCTACAGTATTGGTTTGGTAGGTCCAGACCTCATTACCGGAATCGGCATAAAGTTTCCATATGGTCAAGGCAGGTCCGCTTCCCTCCCAATTAGCTCCCGGCGCAGGATATACCCGCGTGTAACCGGCAACATAGACATGCCCTAAATTGTCGACCGTTATATCCGCAACATCACTAATTCCTGATACATAGTGCTGAACCGCCCAGGCAAAATTACCTGCTACATCTAATTTCAGTGTAAAAAGGTCCATGCTTGAGGCGGCGGTTAAGGCAAAGCTCCCCGAACCCGGATCGAAATCAACAGTTTGCTGAAACCTCCCCGTAACAAATACATTTCCTTCCACATCTGTACTTACGGCAAAAGCCCTGTCTAAACCGGCTCCACCTACTGCTTTGGCCCATATAAAATCACCGGCAGTGTCCAGCTTCAAAACAAAGGCATCACCCAGTCCCGGGTTAGCGATCAACTCAAAAGTCCCAGGCCCCGGGTCGAAATCCATCGTATCACCAAAGAGTCCCGCTACAAGGATATCACCGAAGGGGTCAATTGTGATATCATGGCCTGTTTCACCAGGAACACTAATAATGCCTGTACGCGAGCCTCCAAATTGCCTCGCCCATACAAAATTGCCGTTAACATCTAATTTAAGCACAAAGGCATCTACAGATCCATTGCTAACCATTGTAAATACGCCTGGCCCCGGATCAAAATCGGCAGAATCCCGGAAGCTCCCCGTAATATACACGTTCCCATTACTGTCGGTCACCAGGGCCTTCCCATAGTCATAGCTTGTTCCACCCATACTTCTCGCCCAGTCCAGGGATAGCTGCTGTGCCTGCATATAGTGGCTGCTACACGCGATCGCCGCAGATAAAAGAATCTGGCAGCATAAGAATAATTTTCTGTTCATAAATTTTAATGTTTTAAAGGTGCTTACTTTCCATACACTTTATAGCAGGACAAAAATGGCGCTTAACTTCGGATGCTACGTCAGGGAAAACCCTGAAACTGCCGATTGCATCTTTTCCCTTAGTTTTGTGACGTAACCTGGTTGTACGATCAGCGTTACATAAATTCAACCCATGATCGGCATCTTCTTTCTGCGGGCTACCAAGCGATTGTTCGGCATCCTTATTTGCCCTACAACACTTTTCCTACTACTTCAACAAGCCCAGGCGCAACCGTTTAAACTGGATGCGTTATCCACACCACTCATCACCGGTAACTACTCCGATACATTTGATTTTTCAAAAAATTATCGGCAAGCCCTGGATCTCCTGGAACAGGACCTCGATAGTGCACTAACTTTACTGTACCCGATTTTAAACAAATGCATTCAATCTGGCAATAGCTATGGCAGGGCACAATGCATCATAAGTATCAGTTATGCTCATTTTGGGAAGGGGGATATACAGAGGGCTTTGCAATTCATTAATAAAGAGGAGCCATTCATTCTTGGTCTTAATTCCCCGGGTCTGACAACAGAACTCTACCTCAAAAAAGGAATATACAATAGGTCTCAGGGCTTTATGGACACGGCCATCCAATATTATTACAAAGCGCTACGGGTCGTTCAGCAGGCTGAACGGGGGGACAGCACCGCATTTTACCAATATAAACTCTATGCTGAACTTGGCGCTGCATTTATGACGCATAAAGCCGATATTCCCGCGGCCATCCGCTATTTTAAACAAGCAGAGGCTATAGCCCTCAGCGAAAATAACCGGGCATGGCTGGGAGATGTTTATAGCGGTTTAGGTGGCGCCTATGCCAATGAGAATTTAGCGGACTTAAGTATCAAATCCGGGTTTCACCGGGGATTGACTTATCTGCATAAAGCGGTCTTATTGTCTTCGGAAGCGCGTGACTTTAGGAATCTGAAGAACGCCTATAATAATTTGGCTGCCATTCATACGAATCTTTTGCAAAAAGATTCTGCGGAATTCTATGTGCAGAAATCCATGCAACTGGGGGGACATTTTCGCCAAAAATCCTCTGATATACGCTCTTTGTTTGCGCTGGGCGCCCTGTTTGCCAAACAGAAGAAGTATGATAAAGCGATTCCTTACTTAGAGATGGCCCGGACTTATTGCATTGAAACCAACGCTAAAAAGGACCTTCTGGAAATTGACAAAACTCTTTACCTGGTATTCCTATACAAAAAAGACTTTACCAGGTCCCTGGCCTACCTTCAGGCCTATACCCTACTGCACGACAGCCTGATGGATACGGAAAAGATGCAGGCAATCGCCAACCTGGAAATAAAATACCGTACCGCAGAAAAGGATAAGGAACTGGCCCTCAAAAACGGGAGACTGGGAAGGCA
>JBEBUO010000081.1:0-9808 GCA_040393285.1 Taibaiella helva
CTGATACTCATGCTGGTGGTATTGCTTTCTATTGCCATGCTGGTGATGCAATCGAATATGATGGACCGGTATTTTAGACCGCTTATTGGTAACTCACCGGCAATCAAGATTATCAGTTGGTTTACGCTGGTGTTTATCGTATACATCACCATTTGTATCATTTACAAATACGGTCCTGCCCTCCATAAAAACCTGCGTTTTTTTTCGCCGGGGGCCTTATTTGCTACCCTTGCTTTTTTTGGCGTCAGTTATGGGTTTTTCTTCGTTGCTAATCACTTTATTAATTATAATAAAGTATATGGTTCCATAGGTACATTATTGATGTTTATGGGCTGGACGTTTATTATATCACTGGTCTTTTTGATTGGTTTTGAAATCAACCTGGCTATTGTGGAGTATAATCACCGGCGCCAGCAACAGAGGGAACCGACTTTGGAAAAACAAAATCCCTGAATTTTTCCGTTAAACAAAAACTAAGGACTTTAGTCCTGTGTTCTTTTCCATTAAATTGCATTTTATTTTTTCACGAAAACACCGTCTATACATGAAAAAGTTAGTAAGCCTTGCACTCGGCCTCTTCGTTACGGTAGCTGCTGTAGCACAGACCAAAAGTTCTATGGCCATACAGGCATCTTATGCCGGTGGAGATAAAGAAATGAAGGACGCCATTAGCGGTGCCATGGCCAGCCTTAAATCTACTAAGCAGGACAATGGTTTGCTGGTTGTATTTACCTGTAATACCTGTCCTTTTGTAATTAAAAACCAGAAAAGAACAACCGATATCCTGGCTTATGCTGCGGAGCATAAGGTGGGTGTGGCGCTTATCAATTCCAATGAAGCCCAACGTGATGATGCGGACTCGGAAGAGGCCATGAAAACCTATGCAGCAGCCCATCAGTATCCCAATTACCTGGTGGATCAGGGCGCTTCGCTGGCCGATTATTTTGGTGCCGGCCATACACCCGAGGTGTTTTTATTCAATGCTTCGGATGAGTTGGTGTATAAAGGCGCCATGGACGACAGCCCATCTGATCCTGAATCTGCAAAAGTGATTTACCTCAAAGAGGCGATACACAATATGGTTAATGGGGCTGAGATCAGTCCTAACACCACCAAATCGATAGGGTGTTCTATCAAAAGGCTTAAGTAATTTGTAGCTAACATATTGAGTAAGAACGGCCAGTATTGTGGCCGTTTTTTATTTGTCTGGCCGGATGAGCACCCGCCGTCAGGGCTGCGGTAAATATTTTGTCTGCTTGATTATACTATGGCCGTCAGCACTTATTTTTGCAGGTATACTTCTGTCTTATGGACTTCATTTCCCAGCTTACCTTGCCTGATTTTGGTGATCCGAATACCTGGATCAGCTTATTGACCTTAGCCTTCCTGGAAATTGTACTGGGCGTAGATAATATCATTTTTATTTCAATTATTGCCGGTAAACTGCCGGTGCATAAGCAACGAAGCGCCCGGAATATAGGCTTGACATTTGCCATGCTTTTTCGGGTGATTTTATTGTTGATGATCAACTGGATTATAGGCCTGAAGGAACCTGTACTGACACTTCCCTGGTTTCATGACCCCCTTACCGGCGGGGAGCTGGCCTTAAGCTGGAAGGATATTATTCTACTGGCGGGGGGCATTTTCCTGATTTTTAAGAGCACCCTTGAAATTCACCATAAAATGCAAGATGCCTTGCATCCTCCCGATCATGCACGTACGCAGGGCAAAGCCACACAAGTGATGTCAATGGTGGTGTTCCAGATTATTTTGGTAGATGCTGTTTTTTCACTCGATTCCATTCTAACGGCAGTAGGCCTGGTGGAAAATGTAGTGATTATGATCATTGCCGTGGTTGTGGCAATAGGTATTATGATGGCCTTTGCGGGTGCGGTAAGCCGAATTATCAATACCCATCCTACTTTGCAGATGCTGGCCCTTAGCTTCCTCGTGGTGATCGGCGTGATTCTTATTGCGGAGGGCATTCACCAGCATGTGAGTAAGAATATTATTTACTCCTGCCTGGCCTTCAGCCTGGTGGTAGAACTGCTGAACATCAACCTGCGGAAACGCCAGGAAAAGGCGCAGCATAAGGAGTAAGTACCCTCCCGGAGCACCTGTGGCGGTAAACCGGGAAGTTTTTCGTACCTTTAAGGATGACCCGGTACTTATGGTTGATCTGTTTATGGGCAGGCCTGGGTAGCCCTAAGGTTACCGCTCAGGAGGCCAGTGCCCCGGTCTTTTCGCTTGCTTTTTATGGAGATACCCTCAGGGTACCTGAAAACCAATGGTTTTTTGTAGACTTTGACGGGCCACTTTCTGATGTGGCTGTTTCCCGGTTTTACGGCCAGATGGATACATCTGGTTTTACACCTTATATCGACGCCCTGCTGAGCTTCAAGGCCAGGCATGCGTTAAGTGACTGGTTGTATTATCAGTTATTGCGTCAGGTAGCAGAACAGATAAGCCCCAAAGCAGCTTCCTACAATCGGTACACCCTGTATAAATGGTACCTGCTAAGCACATCGGGGTATGACGCTACGCTGGCGATTAGAGGAAGTCAGTTATTGTTTTACGTGTACTGCCAGGAGGATGTATACGATATTCCTTGTTTTTACCGAAATGAAAGGCAGTATGTATGCCTTAATTATCATGATTTCGGTAAGCTAGATTTCAAGGCGCAGGAACCGATAGAAGTCAGCACCAGACCTGGATCCGGTAACGCGCCCTTTTCTTATCAGGTACACAGTATTCCTGATTTTCCGCGCATGGATTACAGTGAGAAGGAAATTTCGTATCAATACGGCAATCGTGCCTACCGGCTTAGTATTCTGGTCAATGAACAACTACCGCGACTGTTTACCAATTATCCGGTAGTGGATTATGCGTCTTACCTCAACATTCCCTTGTCGAAGGTTACCTACCAGTCGCTGATTCCCGCCTTAAAGGCGGCGGTTGCCGGTATGAAGCAGAAGCAAGGTATCGATTACCTGATGCGGTTTACACGTACTGCCTTTGCCTTTGAAACAGATCAGCAGCATTTTGGCAAGGAAAAGCGGATGCCGCCGGAGCTCACCCTGTTCTACGAGCATAGCGATTGTGACGACCGCGTGGCTTTGTTTTATTTCCTGGTGAAGGAGATTTATGATTTGCCCATGCTGGTGCTGCTCTATCCGGAACACGTGACGATCGCGGTTAAGCTGGATAAGCCTGTGGGTAAACCTATCCTGTATAATGGTGATACCTACTCCGTATGCGAGCCCACACCTCAGGCAGACGACCTTAGGGTAGGGGAGGTGCCGGCGGAACTGAAACAGGAAGGTTTCAGGGTGGCTTATGTATACACACCCGGGTGACAATCTCCTACAAAATGCAGGGACAATTATTTTATTTTCCCTGCGATAAAAGGATATGCTTTATTAACTAATTTTGCAGACTGTTATCATACTATATGCCCTCCCAAACCCCCAGACGCTACTCCATTTGGACGCCTTTTATTTTCTTTCTTGTTTTGATTACTGGTATTGGTATCGGCTATCTGATCAATAACTATATGGTGGGTAAACGGCCCATCACATCCGTAGTGGAACGTAATGACCGCCTGGAAGAAATCATCGATATTATCCAGGCAAAATATGTGGATTCCATAAGTTCAGATTCGTTATACACCGATGCTGTAGCCGGCATATTGAAGCACCTCGATCCGCATACCGTATACATTCCTGCCAGCCAGCTGGCAGAAGTGAACAGTGGCCTGGGTGGAAACTTTACCGGCATAGGATTGCAATACCAGCTGATCCGGGACACCCTGATGGTTACCCAGGTGATCCGAAATGGTCCTTCGGATATTGCAGGTATCTTGCCGGGCGATAAAATTATTTCGGCCGGTAGTACCCGCCTGGCTGGACAACTGACGAATACAGAAGAAATTGCCCGGCTGTTTAGGGGAGAAGATGGTTCCAAAGTTTCCTTAGGCATTTTACGTATGCCTGATGTAAACCGTTTGCAATACCTGACGGTTGTTAGGGGAAACGTACCGCTGTATAGCCTTGACGCAGCCTATATGCTCGCTCCCGAAACCGGTTATATTCGCATCAACCGTTTTAGTGCAACTACTTACAGGGAATTTGTACAGGCCCTGGACCGCTTACAGCAGGAAGGGATGGAGCAACTGGTTGTGGACCTGAGGCAAAACCCGGGTGGTTACCTGGAAGCGGCTACTGCCATAGCTGATGAGCTGATTAACGGAGATAAGCTCCTCTTATACACCCAAGGTCGGAAGGCAGGACTAACCCGATTTAAAGCTGACAGGAAGGGACGTTTTGAACAGGGAAGACTGGCCGTGCTTGTAGATGAGGGTTCGGCTTCTGCAAGTGAGATCATTGCGGGCGCCGTCCAGGATTGGGACAGAGGCCTGGTAGTAGGGAGGCGTACTTACGGAAAGGGGCTGGTGCAAGAGCAATATGAACTGGAAGACGGAGCCGCCCTGAGGCTGACCGTTGCCCGTTATTATACCCCCTCCGGCCGCAGTATTCAACGGCCATATGACAAGGGCAGAGAAGCCTACGCCCAGGCTTATAAAGATCGTATTGCCGCGGCTCCCGTAGCGGCTGAGGCAGATACACTACACCCGGAAGAGCAGTATTTTACCATCATGCACCACCGGCTGGTATATGGCGGTGGCGGTATCCGTCCGGATGTGGTGGTGCCACCAGCGTACTATCCCTACGCTTCGGCCTGGAACAGCCTGATGAATGCTCATCTGATTTCCGATCTTATTTATGACTATTTCTACCGGAATGCTGCACAATTAACCCGCCTGAAACAATATGCACAGTTTGAGGAGCAACAACCGGACCTGGATTCCTTTATGCATCAGGTAATAGCTGAAGTGGCCGTGCAATATCCCGCCATTTCCCGCCAGTTATGGGAAACGCCGGAAGCGGTAGACCACATGAGGCGTTATGTACTATCCTCCTTATCCAGTATGCTCTACGGTACAGAAGGGTATTATCGTGAATTCAATCGTATGGATCCAATCGTGCAGCGTGCACATACGCTTTTAAACAGTGCGGAATATGACCTACTGCTCGAAGGGGGGCAGGGTCGCTAACCAGTCGACCGAAGTGCCGGCTACGGAGGCACAAAATGTCTGGTGGCCGTTGCTCAATAACCAGTAAGGGCATTGCAGCACCTGATGGTACCGCATCAGTTGGGCCAGTGTATGTTCGGTAATGTGTACAGCGGGCTCTTTTACTTCTACCAGCATCCACGGCTTTTTTTGGTGGTTAAATACCACAATGTCATAGCGTTTCTTCAGCCCGTTAAGTTTTATTTCCCGTTCTACCGCTATCAGTCCCTTAGGATATTCAAGTACGAGGGTAAGGTAAGCCAGGAGATTTTGCCGTACCCATTCTTCCGGGCTCAGGTGTACATATCGCTTTCTTATCAAATCAAAGATGCTGCGGTGGTCCTCGTCTTCTTTTATTTTAAAAGGGTAATCGGGAAAGTGAAGCTGGATCATGATCTGGTTTGAGGCTAAATGACAATCTATTCTGAGGTTTGCAGGCTTTGAATACGTTGTAAGTATTTGCCCAGAATATCGAATTCTATGTTGACGCTGTCTCCCGGCTGCAGGTGTTGAAACCCGGTATGGGTGAGCGTATAGGGAATAATGGTAACGGAAAGTGCCTGACGTCCTACACTGAAAGCGGTAAGACTTACACCATTGATGCATACCGATCCTTTTTCAATGACGAGGGGCGCAAAGGTTTCGGGAAATTCAAAATGAAAGACATGGCTACCGTTCCGCTCTTCCCGGCCGCTGCACAGGGCTGCAGTATCCACATGTCCCTGAACGATATGCCCATCCAGCCGGCTGCCCAGTATCATGGCCCGTTCCAGATTCAATAGCCGGCCTTGAGCCCATGAAGCAATATTGGTCTTGGCCAGTGTTTCCGCCACTGCTGTCACTGTATGCTGCTGGTCGTCACACTGTACCACGGTGAGGCAAACGCCATCATGTGCTACTGATTGGTCTATTTTGAGCGAGGAGCTTAAATTGCTGGCTACCTGAATATGCAGGTTGCTGCCCTCCGGACGGATGTCTGTTATCGTTCCTGTACTTTCTATAATTCCTGTAAACATGTGGTGAAATTGTTTGCTTCAAGGAGCATGGGGTGGTATGGCGTAATAAAAGATGACTTGTTTGGTGTCTTTGGCGGCGGGTTTAATCCGTTTTGGTAGCGGTCCCGGCGTGGAGCAATGTTCCGGTGGCATCTGTTACGGAAAACTGGAACTGCATGGTTTCGGCAGCGCCTGTGTTCTTGTTCAGGTACCCCGATAAGGTGTCGGTAACCAGGCAGCCCAGCTGCCCAATGCCAGCCTCGATCAAGGTATCTACAACTGCGCGCCGGTACTTATCAGCAGTCAGGTAAACAGGATGGTCGCACCAGCCATGCAAGATAAGGTGGGTCATGGCTGTGTCTTCTGTGGCTACCAACTCTATCTGATATTGTTCTGTGCTTACAAAATCCAGGTCTGTGGTGAACACAGAGTCATCCCAAATCCATCGACCCAAAAAAGAATCAACAGGGTAAATACATACACTACTGTCGGGTCGTCCCGGGAAGCCGTGGTTGTAGTTTACCGCGCGCGGGTCATTACAGTACGGATTGGTAAGTTCATCGGATAAGTCGGGCCCTTCGGGATCGGTGTATTTTTTACATGAGGTAAACGAAAAAGCCAACAGGGCAAGCGCGCACCATACAAGGCGCATAGGGCTCCGGAAAAAAAACAGTTCAGTAGCGGGTTTAGTGCTTTTTAGGGCATTTTTTACAGCGTTTCCCATGCTTGTATTTTTTACAACATTTCTTAAATTCACAATGCCGGCAATTTAACGTCCATCCTTGGCAGGTGATTAGCTGTGCCGTTACTACTATGTCTTTGCTTTCATTTCTTCCTGGCTGCATCCCTTTCATTCTTTAGCGGTGGCAAAGTTAGAATTTTTATTAATGGGCATCCAGCCAATTTCTGCCAAAACCGGCTTCAGCTATCACCGGTACTTCATTGGGTAATGACAGCGCCTGCTGCATATGATCCAATACCAGGGCTTTTACCGCATCGAGTTCTGGTATAGGAACGTTAAAAACCAATTCATCGTGTACCTGGAGGATCATTTTTGCATTAAATTTTTCTTTTTTTAATGCATTGGCTACCCGGATCATGGCCAGTTTGATCATATCGGCGGCTGAGCCCTGAATCGGGGCATTAATGGCTACCCGCTCAGCAAATCCACGTACGGTGGGGTTGGAACTGTTGATGTCGGCCAGCCTGATACGCCGTCCCATAAGGGTCTCTACATATCCCTGTTGCTTGGCTTTGGCTATAGCATCGTCCATATATTGTTTTACCGAATGATATTCCTTAAAGTAGTTATCAATGATTTCCCGAGCCTCTGAACGGCTAATGCCCAGGTTTTCGGCCAGGCCAAAAGCGCTTTGACCATAAATAATACCAAAATTTACTGCTTTGGCGTTCCGCCGCATGTCAAAGCTTACTTCTTCCTCCGATACGCCATACACGCGTGCTGCCGTAGCCCTGTGGATATCCTTGTTTTCCCTGAAAGCCCGTATCATTTCCTGATCGCCACTGATGGCGGCGACTACACGTAACTCAATTTGTGAATAGTCGGCAGAGAGCAATACATGACCTTCGTCAGAAGCAATAAAGGCTTTCCTGATCTCGCGGCCCCGATCGGTACGGATAGGTATATTTTGCAGGTTAGGATTATTGCTGCTTAGTCGGCCGGTAACCACAACCGATTGATTGAATGAGGTGTGGATCTTTCCCGTTTTCGGATTGACCATTAAAGGCAGGGAGTCGGCATAGGTTGATTTCAATTTGCTGAGTTCACGAAATACGAGAATACTGTCTACAATCTCATGTTTTAAACGCAGTTTTTGCAATACATCCTCGCCCGTGGCATACTGTCCTGTTTTTGTTCTTTTGGCCTTCTCATCCAGTTTCATCTTGTCAAAAAGCACCTCGCCTAATTGCTTGGGAGAGGCCAGGTTAAAGGTAACGCCTGCCTGGCGGTACACATTTTCCTCGGCCTGTCGAATCTCACGACCCAATTCCTTGGCGTAGTCATTCAGGAATCCCGCGTCCAGGTCAATGCCTTCAAACTCCATATCGGCCAATACAGGCACCAGGGGGTTCTCCACCTGTTCAAAAAGCGGAACGACATCTGCTTCTTTAAGTTTTGGTTCCAAAACCTTTTTCAATTGCAGGGTAATATCAGCATCCTCGCCTGCGTATTCTTTTACTTTTTCTACGGGTACATCGCGCATATTTCCCTGCCCCTTCCCTTTCTTGCCGATCAGTGTTTCTATGCTTACCGGTTCGTATTGCAGGTATTTCCGGCTCAGCATGTCCATACCCCGTTTTCCTTCCGGTTCTATACTGTAGTGTGCCAGCATGGTATCGAAATGGGTACCTGCCCAGCTAAACCCGTAATTCTTCAACATTAACAGGTCATACTTTACATTTTGTCCGATCCAAAGCAAGTCTTCTTTTTGCCACAGCGGCTGGAGTTGCAGTAGTAAATCAATGGTTGTTTCCCTATCGGCATTGCAAGGTAAATACCAGGCAGTGCCGGGCGTCCAGGAAAAGCTTAAGCCCACCAGCTCTGCCTGCATGGCATCGGTACCAGTGGTCTCGGTATCAAAGCATATTTCTTTTTGCTGTAGTGCCAGTTGCAGGAAGCCGGCCAACTGCTCCGGGCTATTTACCAGCTGATAGTCGTGTTCGGTGCTGGCCAGGGTTTTTAAATCCTCCATGGCCGCAAATAAGTCCTGTTGGGGTTGTAGTGCTGTAGTTGCTTTTGCAGGTGTAGCATCGCCAAAAAGATCCCTGGGTACTTCTTCGGAGGGCTTGGTCGAGCTGATGTTCGTTTGCAAAATTCTTTGGGCCAGCGTGCGGAATTCCATTTCTACAAAAACTTCTTTCAGGGCCTCTTCGTCCCAGGCTTTCAGTCGGAAATCTTCTTCATGAAAATCTACCGGTACGTTGGTAATAATGGTGGCTAGTTTTTTAGAAAGAATGGCGCTATCCTTTCCCTTGCGTATTTTTTCACCTAAAGCACCTTTTATTGAATCTGCATGTTCCAGTACGTTTTCAAGCGTGCCGTATTCGGCCAGGAGTTTTGCGGCTGTTTTTTCTCCCACACCCGGGATACCCGGGATATTGTCTACCGCATCACCCATCAGGCCAAGCATGTCTATCACCTGATCCACACTTTTGATATTCCATTTCTCACACACCTCCTTTTCTCCCAATATCTCAAACGTGCCGCCTTTATAGCCGGGTTTGTAGATAAAAATACGATCGCGTACAATTTGCCCATAGTCCTTGTCCGGAGTGACCATATATACCGTGTAGCCTAAGTCCGCAGCCTCCAGAGCCAGCGCACCTATGATGTCGTCTGCCTCGTAGCCGTCGGATTCCAGACAGGGAATGTTGAAGCCCTGCACGATGCGCTTGATGTCCGGGATGGCACTGAGCAGGTCCTCGGGCGCTTCCTGGCGGTTGGCTTTGTAGTCCGAGAAGTCGGTATGCCGTTCGGTAGGCGCATGGGTGTCCCACACCACTGCCATATGACTGGGCTTTTCCTTCCGCATCAAATCATAAAGCGTGTTGGTAAAGCCAAATTGAGCATTGGTGTTGCGGCCTTTGCTGGTGATGCGGGGGCTACGTATAAGGGCATAATAGGCACGATATACCATGGCCATGGCATCGATCAGGAATA
>JBEBUO010000082.1:0-9765 GCA_040393285.1 Taibaiella helva
GTATTTCGGATCTCATTCATTTCATGCATCATTTCGGCAATAGAACTGTCCGTCACTTCGTTGCGGCATTTGGCATACAATTGCACATGCCCGGCAATTTCGTCAGTCACAATATTGGAATAAGAACCGTAGGTCCAGCCATGGTTTTCACGCAGGTTGAGGAACAGACGACCTTGTGAACTACCACCAAGGATTTCATTCACTACCCGTGTTTTCAGCACATCAGCAGTGCCCGGATACAGGTCTACAGGATAGCCGATGCCGATCACACTTTGTACGGCCCCATCGCGTGGTACAAAAGCCAGCTGACTATGAGCGGGCAGTTTAACAGTGGGATAGCTGGCTTTCGCCACCGATCCTTTCTCCCATTTACCAAAGTATTTATTTACGAGCGTCTTGGCTTCTTCTACAGTAACATCACCAACAATGGCCATATATGCGACATTGGGACGGAAGTATTGTTTGTAATACGCATTACAATCTGCCAGTTGGATGTTATTTACCGTAGCTTCGGTCATTACTTCACCGTAAGGGTGTTGCTTGCTAAAATTCAATACTGCACCTACGTTTTGCAACATAGCATCCGGCTCATTCTTATTGGACTCCAAACCTGAAAGGGTCTGTTTTTTTAATTTATCCAGTTCACTTTGCTGAAAATTCGCATGGAGCAGTGCATCACTCATCAGGTCCAGTAGCTGATCCTGAAATTTGGTTAAGGAATAACCATACATGCTGCTGCTGCCAGCAGCAAGGGTAGCGCCGATCTGATCTACCTGCTGGTCAAACTGATCTTTACTGCGTGTTTGCGTTCCTGCGGTAATCAACTCCCCTACCAGGCCACTCATACCCGCTTTATTTCCCTCAGGTGCAGGCTGGATATCGAGTTGTATGGAAATGGAGATCGTAGGGAGTTTGTGGTTTTCCACCACAAATACCTTAAGCCCGTTGTCAAGGGTAAAGGTAGCCGGATCGGCTAGTTTTATTTCAGGAGCTGGTCCTGCGGCCGGACGAATGCTTCTGTCCAGCTGTTGCGCACTTACCGTAGTCAACAACGATAAGGCAGCTATGGAAAAGAGTATTTTCTTCATGTTGAAATAATAATTTAGAATGGAAAATAATGGGTACATCTGCAAGGCATTACCCTGCCTTATTTTTCTTTGGGCAGGTAATAAACAACCACTCGGTTATTCTTGGTCAGGTATTTGTTCGCTACCCTTTTCAAATCTTCCCGGTTTACTTTCTGAAATTTTTCCAATTCTGTATTAATCAGGTTGGTGTTACGGAAATAGGTATAATTGGTGGCCAGGTTTTCGGCAATGCCGGCAATTTTGGCATTCTGGCTGACAAAATCACTCTCTGCCTGGTTGCGCAACTTGGCAAACTCTTCTTCACTTACCAGTTCCGTTTTTACTTTCTCTATTTCTACTTCCATTGCCTTTTCCAGTTCCTTAGGGGTAACGCCCATATTAGCAATACCAAAAGTAAGTACCAGGCCCGGATCCTCTAATGGAAACGCAAATGCACCTACACCTACTGCTTTCTGATCTTTGTCCACCACTTGCTTTTGCAGGCGGGAGCTGGCACCCTGAGACAGCAGCTGGTTCAGCATCGTTAAAGCATAATAGTCTTCCGAACCATAAGAAGTACCATGGTAAGCCAGGATCACAGCCGGCAACTGTACGTTATCATGGAACGTAACCCGCTTTTCAGAGGTCTGTGTCGGCTCTTTTACATCCGGACGGGGAATAGCTTGTGTGCCTTTGGGAATGGAACCATAGTATTTCTCAATCCACGCCTTGGCCTGGGCTATGTCGAAATCGCCTGCTACTACCAATACGGCATTATTTGGTACATAGAAGGTTTTGTAGAACTCGGTAAATTCCTCAGCTTTAGCCAGGTCAATATATTGGTCGGTACCGATCGGCATCCATTGATAAGGGTGTTTGGTGTAAGCATTTTTAAACACCACATTCATCAACTGGCCATAAGGGCGGTTATCATAGCTCTGTTTCTTTTCTTCCTTCACCACCTTACGTTGTGTTTCGATACCTATACTGTCGATTTTGGCATGCAGCATGCGCTCCGCTTCCATCCATAAACCCATTTCAAGCTGGTTGGCCGGTAATTGTTCAAAATAATAGGTACGGTCGTGGGAGGTATTGGCATTCAACACACCTCCGTTACTTTGCACGAGCTTCATGTATTCTCCGCGACCGATATTCTCGGTACCTTCAAATAACAGGTGTTCGAAAAAGTGTGCGAAGCCGGTGCGTTTCGGGTCTTCGTTCTTCGACCCCACGTGGTACATCACCGATACATTGACAATGGGCGTGGTCCGGTCCTGGTGCAGGATCACATGCAAGCCGTTAGGCAAATCGTATTCGGTAAACTTAATTCGCCCCTCCTGTGCCACAACAGCGGTTGCGCCTGTAGCCAACAGTAAGGTACTGAAAAATAAACGCTTCATGTATAAACAGATTTTTAAAATTGACGCAAAGTTAGCCGATTGTTGCAAAAAAGGGTCACGCGAAAGGGGGGATAAATGTGTGGGAACGCCTTGTAGATAGTTAATTTATGCAATAAAAACACCGCTTACGCTGATGCGTAAACGGTGTTACAATTCGATACTACCCATATGCTAATTAGGGCAAAAGCTCTGTTGTTGTGCCTATGCGCTCAGGGCAACCATACCTGTTCCTAGATGAAGCGCATGATTGCAACAGCACACACACGACCAATACGACAAGTGTAACGCCCCAAAATTTGTTAATTCGTTTCATATTCAGCAAAATTATTTATTGCAACAAGCAGTAATTATCACTTAATTTGCGATGCAATATTAATTAAAAATCCGGGTTTACAAAACCCTTGTTACTTTTGTACAAATATAATACTATTCTGCTTCATGCATATACATTTTATTGCTATTGGAGGCGCTATCATGCATCAGCTCGCGATAGCACTTCACAAAAAAGGCGACCATGTTACGGGCAGCGATGACGAAATCACAGATCCAGCAAAGTCCAATCTTTCTAAGTATGACCTGCTTCCGGCCCAAAGTGGTTGGTTTCCAGAGAAAATTAACCCCGATATAGATTATATTATCCTGGGTATGCATGCCCGTGCGGACAATCCGGAATTAGTACGTGCACAGGCTTTAGGCCTTAAGGTTTATTCTTTCCCCGAATATATGTATGAGGCAGGTAAGGATAAGCAAAGGGTGGTGATCGCAGGTAGTCATGGTAAAACAACCACGACTTCCATGATCATGCATGTACTCCGCGATCAAGGCATTGCTTTTGACTACCTTGTCGGTGCTAAAGTGGAAGGATTTGACCAGTCCGTGCAACTTTCAGATGCCCCTATACTTCTCCTGGAAGGTGATGAATACCCCGCTTCGGCATTGGAACCCCGGCCTAAAATTCATTTTTATAAGCCCCATATTTCTGTGCTCACGGGTATCGCCTGGGACCATGTGAACGTCTTTCCTTCGTTTGAATTCTATAAAGAACAATTTGTTATTTACCTGCGGGAAATGAGCCCGGATGCCACACTGATTTATAATGCCGAAGATAAAGAAGTGGTGTCTATTACAGAAGTAGAAGCCGACCATTTACGCCACATACCTTATGTGACGCCTTCCTATAAGGTGCAGGATAATGCCGTGGTGTTGCAAACCTCCGAAGGGCCGCTTTCCCTGCAAATATTTGGGGCACATAACCTGCAAAATATGGAAGCGGCGCGTAAAGTCTGCAATACCCTGGGTATTGAGGATGCGGCCTTTTACAGATCCATCGGCAGTTTTACCGGTGCAGCCCGCCGCCTTGAAAAAATGGCTGAAAGGGAGCATTTTATTGCCTACCGGGATTTTGCGCATGCACCGTCGAAACTCAAAGCTACGCTTCAGGCGGTACGCGAACGTTTTCCCAAGCATAAGCTGATCGCTTGTTTTGAATTGCATACTTTCAGCAGTCTTAATGTCGATTTTTTGGACGAATATGCCCATTCTATGGACGCCTGTGATTTCGGGGCGGTATTTTTTAGTGCTCACGCCTTGCAACTCAAGGGGCTCCCTCCTTTAAACAAAGATAGGATTCAGGCACATTTTGCCAATGATCAACTCCGGGTGTTTGACGATAAAACAGAGCTGGAGCAATGGATTCGTCAATGCATGTTGCCCCTGGGTTCTCCGGTATGCCTGCTGTTGATGAGTTCCGGTACCTTTGCCGGTATGGACCTGCAACAATTTTAAAATATATGCCTGCGCACTATAGCGCGTACTCGTTTATTCATTTTATCCTGATATGAAAAAAATACTGGTTGCCAATCGTGGTGAGATTGCCTTGCGCATCATGCGCTCCGCTAAAGAAATGGGTATCCATACCCTTGCGGTATACTCCGAAGCCGACAGAAATATGCCTTTTGTACACTATGCCGACGAAGCAGTATGCATAGGGCCGGCACCATCGGCCCAATCCTACCTGCGCGCCGATAAAATTATTGAAGTAGCCAAGGCTTATGGCGCAGACGCCATACATCCAGGTTATGGCTTTTTAAGCGAAAATGCTTCCTTTTCAAAAGCTGTGACGGACGCAGGACTTATCTTCATTGGTCCCTCTGCCTATTCTATCGATACCATGGGAAGTAAAATCGGTGCCAAACAAGCAGCATTGCAGTTTAAAGTACCCATGGTACCCGGTACGGATACACCCTTACAAAGCTTTGAGGAAGCCAGGGAAGTAGGCGCACGCGTAGGCTACCCTATTCTGATCAAGGCCTCAGCCGGTGGTGGCGGGAAAGGTATGCGTGTGGTAGCGCATGAAGGAGAACTGGAAGAGCAGATGCGGCTGGCCAAAAGCGAGGCGCTGAATGCCTTTAGTAATGATGATGTCTTTATCGAAAAGTATGTAGCCGCACCTAAGCATATTGAAATTCAATTGATGGGCGACCAGCATGGCAATTATGTGTACCTGTTTGAAAGGGAATGTTCTATTCAACGGCGCCACCAGAAGCTGATTGAGGAAGCGCCTTCTTCCTGCCTCACGGCAGATGTACGCCGGGCTATGGGCGAATGTGCCGTGGATGTGGCAAGGGCCTGTAAATACTATGGTGCAGGTACGGTAGAGTTTTTGGTGGATGACGATCTGAATTTTTATTTCCTGGAGATGAATACCCGCCTACAGGTAGAACATTGTGTTACGGAGATGATTTCGGGAATCGACCTGGTAAAAGAACAGATACGGGTGGCCAATGGAGAAAAACTTTCCTTCACACAGGAAGACCTGCGCATTCACGGCCACAGCATAGAACTACGCGTATGTGCCGAAGATCCGACAGATAACTTTTTACCGGATACCGGGAGGCTAAATATTTATCAACGCCCACAAGGGCCCGGCGTAAGGGTGGATGACGGGTATGAGCAGGGCCTGGATATCCCGATTTTTTACGATCCTATGATCGCCAAACTGGTGGTATGGGGCAAGGACCGGCAGGAAGCAATAGACCGCATGTGCCGGGCTATTGACGAATTTAAGATCCAGGGTATTCAGACCACCCTGGCCTTCGGAAAGTGGGCAGTTCAACAACCCGCTTTTGTAAATGGAAAATTTAATACTAACTTTATTCAGGAATACTTCAAGCCCGAAATGCTGCAACAACCCGGTGAAGAGGAAGTAATAGCCGCAGCCATGGCTGCTACTGTGCTTTGGGAGAAAGGCAAAGTGAGTAAACAGGCTTCGGCCTCAAACGGGAAGGCGTCCAACTGGAAGTTACAGCGTGGTTAATCATTTAAAACACCGCTTATGAACCAAGAAGATCAACTCGATGCATTTAGCGATGACCCTGAAGAAAATTTAAGGATAGAGAACCAGTTGCTCCGGCTTCAGCTACGTGCAGAAACGGGCGCAGAATTTCTTGACGTCAGCCAGTTGGAACCTGAAGAGGAGCATCAGTTTCTCTTGCATATGCTGAAGATGGAGCGGCAAATGGACAATGTTCCTGAAGTGCGCATTGTCAGTCTTTTTGAGCCTGGCGAACTGCCGATGCCGGCAGCCGAGCTGGACGAGGCGATGCTGGAAGAGGCAGTTGAAGCCTTTACCAAAACGCTCAAAAAGAAATTTATTGAAGTAGAGTTCGGCGCTTTTTATAGTCCCCTGGTTCGGTACAAGTTCCTGACAGAGGAGCTGATGGAACTAAGCATCCAGCTCTTTGATATACCAGGTCTGATGCACAATTTCTGTTACGAAGAATACCATCCCAACCACGAACTTTCGGTGAAGCTCCTGGCAGGAGACTTTATCGAGAACTGGCTGGCCAGGAATGAGGAAGCTTATTCTTTTCTCCTGGCCGAAGTGCTTACAGGAAGAGACGGAGCCACTTACTCCCGTGAAGAAGTAAGGCAGCGGATTTCCCTCATTTTTGATGCTTATAGTGCTTTTTCATCCTGCGCCTATTTCATCACTTTGATCCAGATACAGGAGGAAGAAGAAGAGCCCGAAACGGCAGTTGTAGAAGCCACCATAAAGTATGAAGCCTTTTTGCATAATGACGACCGGCAATGGGTGCAGGAAAAGGTAGTCATTTGGTTTGCCCGTATTCCCGATACGGATTTCTGGGAAATCATCGGATTCAATATGCCGGGCATAGAGATCTAATACCAAAACACAAACAGACATGAACACACCTATAGCCATCATTGGTGGTGGCAATCTGGGCACGGCCATAGCCCAGGGTTTACTGCTCAGCGGATTTGTTGCTCCCGAACAGCTAATGGTCACCAGAAGAAACACAAATCAACTCCGCCATCTTTCGGAAAAGGGTGTGCGCATCAGTTCTGATAACCAGCAGGCCCTGCAATTTGCATCCTGGATTATACTGGCTGTAAAGCCCTTTCAGGTACAGGAACTATTGCAACAGCTACAGCCCCATTTAGAAGCAGGCAAGCACAAACTGATCAGCGTCATTACAGGCGTATGGCTAAAGGACCTGGAAAATATGACTGGCGGCGGCTTTACCTTGTTCCGGGCCATGCCTAATACAGCCATTGCCCTACGGGAAAGTATGACCTGCATTTGCAGCAATTATTCCAGTGAAGCCGACAATCGTTTTGTTATGGGACTGTTTAACCAGCTGGGACGCACCGTCTTTATCAATGAAGACCTGATGGATGCAGCTACGGTTTTGGGCGCCTGCGGTACCGCATATGCCATGCGGTATATCAGGGCAAATATACAGGGTGGCATAGAAATAGGTTTCAGCGCCGAAATCGCTTCACTTATAGCAGCACAAACAGTAAAAGGTGCTACCGAATTATTGCTGACCCAGAATACCCACCCCGAACAGGAAATAGACAAGGTAACGACACCTAAAGGCTGTACGATAGCGGGACTGAACGAAATGGAACACCAGGGTTTTAGTTCTTCACTCATCAAAGGCCTGATCACCAGCTACAAGAAAATTAAGGCTGATCTTTAAATTGTGCGGCTCCGGGCCATGCCGGAATAAGTAATATCTTTACGGCGTCTTATAAAAAAACTGATTTGCCAGCTCAAGTTTATTTAATTACGCCACCGTTCACCCAGTTGAATACGCCCTACCCGGCAACTGCTTACCTTAAAGGTTTTTTAAACACCAAAGGGGTCAGCAGTTACCAAAGCGATTTGGGCATAGAGGTGATCTTGCGCATATTTTCCAGAGCAGGTCTGCAAAGCTTGTTTCAGCAAATTGATGAATTACACCCCCGGTTGTCCGACAACGGCAGGCGTATCTTTGCCTTACGCGAGGTGTACTTACGTACTATAGACCCCGTCATTGCCTTCTTGCAGGATAAGAATCCCACCCTGGTTCACCTGATTTGTAGTGGTAACTACCTGCCCGAGGCCGGACGTTTTCAGGAGACCGCAGACCTGGAATGGGCATTTGGCCAGATGGGTACCCGTGATAAAGCCCGGCACCTGGCTACCCTTTACCTTGAAGATATAGGCGACTTGATTATAGAAACAGTAGACCCTTATTTTGGTTTCAGCCGGTATGCAGAGCGGCTGGGTATGTCAGCCCATAGTTTTGATCAGCTTTATCTTGCGTTGCAACAACCGCCCGGGTTTACAGATAGTTTTACCCTGCAACTGCTGGGAGAAAAAATAGCGGCCGTACAACCGCAGCTTGTGGCCATTTCGGTGCCCTTTCCCGGCAACCTGTTCAGTGCGCTACGTTGCGGGCAATGGCTTAAACAACACCATCCCGGAATCAAGGTATGCTTTGGCGGCGGCTATCCCAATACGGAGTTACGCGCCATAAGTGATGTGCGGGTATTTGAATTCCTGGACTTCATTACCCTTGATGATGGGGAAGCCCCGATCATTCACCTGCTCGAACACCTGGAAGGAAAGCGTCCTCTTGATTTTCTTAAAAGAACTTTTGCGCGCTGCGACGGTAAGGTTACCTATTTTAATGCCTCTGTGGCACCTGATTATAAGCAGACAGAAGTAGGGATACCTGACTATACAGACCTGCCTATTGCAGACTACCTCTCGGTGATCGAAATCGCCAATCCCATGCATCGCCTGTGGAGTGACGGGCGCTGGAATAAACTGACCCTGGCACATGGCTGCTATTGGGGCAAATGCACCTTTTGCGACATTTCGCTGGATTATATAAAAACGTATGAGGCCGCACCCGCACAACTGCTGGCAGACAAGATAGAAGCCATGATTGCCCAGACCGGGCAGCACGGTTTTCATTTTGTAGACGAGGCCGCCCCACCCGCCCTAATGCGGGAGCTTGCCCTGGAGATATTACGCCGCGGACTTACCGTTACCTGGTGGGCCAATATCAGGTTTGAAAAAAGCTTTACTTACGATCTGTGTGCCCTGCTGGCGGCTTCCGGTTGTATTGCCGTGTCCGGCGGACTTGAAGTGGCCTCTGATCGACTGTTGACCCTGATCAAAAAAGGCGTCACGGTAGCCCAGGTAGCCAGGGTAACCTCCCACTTCACGGCCAATGGCATTATGGTTCATGCTTACCTCATGTATGGGTTTCCCACACAAACAGAACAGGAAACCATAGACTCACTGGAAACCGTTCGGCAACTTTTTGAGGCGGGTGTAATACAAAGTGGTTTCTGGCATTTATTTGCCATGACGGCACATAGTCCTATAGGGCTCCAGCCCGAGCTGTTTCAGGTAGAAAAACGTCAGGCGGTCATGGGCACATTTGCCAATAACGACCTGGAGCATATCGACCCCACCGGTGCCGACCATCCCCGGTATGGTGAAGGCTTGCGTATTTCTTTGTATAATTATATGCACGGGATCGGCCTGGATTTTCCACTACAGGAGTGGTTTGACTTTGATATACCCGCTACCACTATTGCTACAGACCTTATTGCACGGGCTTTGGACACGGAAGAAGATAAGCCGCCGCATCCCGGCAAGAAGATGGTATGGATCGGAGGAGCAGTTGCATTGAGCCACCAGGAATACAGAAAGAAGGGAAAAGTGCGACTACGATATTTTCTGACTATTGAGGGAAAGCAACAACAAGTTCAGTTTCCTACCGACGAGGTTACCGGCCAATATCTGGTTGGTATGTTGCAGGAAATAGCGCTTAACCGGCCTGCCACAAAGACAGTAGGCGAGGTCGCACTTGATTTTGAACAGCAAATGCAGGGGCAATTCTCTGACTTCCTTCAGGTGGACCTGATGCAGGAACTTCGCCGGCAGGGTTTGCTCATCCTGTAAAAAATTTCTGTTAAAGGCGTTTTAGTTA
>JBEBUO010000083.1:0-9725 GCA_040393285.1 Taibaiella helva
ATCATGGCTGACGAAGATGAAGTAGTGGTGAGTGGCTGTAGTACAGATAGCTCGGTACGTGTCATTAAAAGCCTGGAACGCCAGTATGAGGTGCAGTTGCTGGATCGACTTTCTATTACATTTATGGTGAAAGGACAGCCAGAGGTGTTGCCGCTAAACCAGGTGCAATATGCTGTGGATAAGGGATTTATCAATGCAGAAACCCCTTTGTTTAATAACCTGGTGGCCACCAAAACAGAGTTGCTCCGGAATTGGCTACAGCCGCTGGGCCAAAGCTGGCTGCGCACACGTATACAGCTACCGGTAGGTCAGTAAGCACCTACATATTGGGCGTCATTTCCATCCATCGGCATACGAGTGTGTGCCCAGGGTATTTTTCTACCCCATATTTATTTAAAATTCTATTTTTGCGCCTGTTCCATATTCATTTGATCTAAAACAGCATTCCAATAAATGATTCTTTCAGACCTGCGTATCCTTGAAGAGATAGAAAAAGGTACCATTATCATTGAGCCCTACGACCGGCAGTTTTTAGGCAGCAATTCCTACGACGTGCATTTGGGTAAGCACCTGGCCGTGTATGAAGACAAGGTGCTGGATGCCAGGAAGCACAACACCATAGCTCATTTTGAGATACCGGAAGAAGGCTATGTGCTGCAACCCGGCATGCTCTATCTGGGCGTGACGGAAGAATATACGGAAACACATGCGCACGTACCTTTTCTGGAGGGGAAATCTTCTACCGGCCGCCTGGGTATCGACATACATGCCACAGCAGGAAAGGGAGATGTAGGCTTTTGCAATACCTGGACCCTGGAAATCTCCTGTGTGCACCCGGTGCGTATATATGCCGGCATGCCCATCGGGCAGTTGATTTATTTCCCGGTTGATGGCGAGGTGGAAAATAAATACAATACCAAAAAGAATGCGAAGTACACCGAGCGTACTATTCGCCCCGTGGAAAGCATGATGTGGAAAAACAAATTTTAATCTACCCTGCCCAGCAGATCTTATGAAACTCCGTTCCGATAAATTTACAGTGGGAATAATAGGCGCCGGTGCCATGGGCAGCGGCATTGCCCAGGTGGCTGCCCAGGCCGGTCATCCTGTAGTGATTTATGATGCACAAAGCCAGGCCTTGGAAAAGTGCCGGGCCAACCTAAAGGGCATTTTGGGTAAATTAGCGGAAAAAGGGAAAATTCCCAGCGCCGATGAGGTGTGGCAACGCTTTAGTTTTGCCGATAGCCTGCAGGCATGTAGTGCCTGCGGTTTGGTGATCGAGGCCATTGTGGAAAACCTGGAGATCAAAAAGTCGGTATTCCGCGAGTTGGAAACATTGGTGGCTGATGATTGTGTGTTGGCTTCCAATACCTCTTCTTTATCCATTACCTCTATTGCGGCAGCTTGCCGGCAAGCGGAGCGGGTAATTGGTATCCATTTCTTTAACCCTGCACCACTGATGGAGCTGGTGGAGGTGATCCCTGCCATACAAACGCATCAGAACCTGCCTGAATCCGTAAAGCAATTGATGCTGCAATGGGGTAAGGTTCCGGTTATCGCCAAGGATACACCGGGCTTCATCGTCAATCGTGTGGCCAGGCCTTTTTATAGCGAGGCATTGCGTATATACGAGGAAGGGATTGCTGACATGGCCACTATCGACTGGGCTATGACGGCGCTGGCTGGATTCCGTATGGGTCCCTTTACCTTAATGGATTACATTGGTCATGATGTCAATTATGTAGTGACCGAAACGGTCTTTCAGTCTTTCTTTTACGATCCCAGATATAAGCCCGCCTTTGCACAGAAGCGCCTGCTGGAAGCCGGTTGGCTGGGTCGTAAGTCAGGAAGAGGGTTTTATGATTATGCCGCCGGTACTTCTTTGCCACCCGCCATCGAAGATGAGGTACTTGGTAGGAAGATTGTAGCCCGCATCCTGTTTATGCTCATCAATGAGGCCGTGGATGCCGTGCAATGGCAGGTAGCTACTGCCGTGGATGTGGAGCTGGCCATGACCAGGGGTGTAAATTATCCTAAAGGCTTATTGCAATGGTGTGACGAGCTGGGCGCAGACGATGTGCTGGCGGGCATGGACGCCTTGTACGACACTTATCGGGAAGACCGTTACCGTGCCAGCGCCTTATTGCGGAAAATGGGTGTGCGGGGTGAGCGTTTTTTTACGGAACAATAACTGTAACCGGTCAAGACAATGAGTTGCCTTTCATAATGATTTTGGCGGCATTATCTGCCGCTTTGCTACCGCCAAGCAGTTCCCACAATGCCGTATAGTCCTGTTGCAACCGCTCCCGATGCTCGGTATTCGATAGTATATCGGTAAGTGCAGTTTTCAGATTATCCTCATTCAGTTCCTGTTGTATGAGTTCTCTTACCACCTGTCTGTCCAGTATAAGGTTTACCAATGAAATGTACTTTACTTTAATCAGTTGTTTGGCCAACCAATAGGTGAGCTGGTTACTTTTGTAACACACCACTTCAGGTGCGCCCAAAAGAGCCGCCTCCAGGGTAGCTGTGCCACTGGTTACCAGTGCTGCTTTAGCCTGGCGGAGCAACTCGTAGGTTTTGTCCCAGACCAGTTGTGCTGGTAAATTTCCGATTAGCGTATGATAAAGTTCAGCGTGCTGTCCGGGTGCCTGTGCCACGATGAATTGATGATCCGGGAAATGGGGCACCATGCGCAGCATGAGCGGGAGAATTCTTTGTATTTCCTGGGTGCGACTGCCGGGCAGTAAGGCTATAATAGGCTTGGTGCTAAGTGGCTGGAGTGGCGTGTGCAGTGCTTCTTCTATCGTTTCGGCAAGCGGATGGCCCACGTAGTGCGCCTTCATACCATGTTTTTTATATACCGCCTGTTCAAAAGGCAGGATCACCATCATGTCGTCCACATCCCGTTTAATTTGTTTGATCCGGTTTTCTTTCCAGGCCCATATTTGTGGAGAGATGTAATAGCATACGCGGATGCCCTGTTTTTTAGCCCAGGCTGCTATCCGCAGGTTAAACCCGGGGTAGTCGATCAGCACCAGTACGTCGGGCTTGTACCCAAGTATATCCTGCTTGCACCATTTCAGGTTGGCCAGTATTGTTCCCAGGTGTTTCGCTACTTCAATAAAGCCCATGAAAGCCAGGTCACGGTAGTGCTTGACCAGGGTGGCACCTGCGGCTTCCATTTTATCGCCGCCCCAGCAGCGTATCTCGGCATGTTTGTCCCGGCGGTGCAGGGCCTTTACCAGGTTGCTGCCGTGTAAGTCGCCGCTGGCTTCGCCGGCAATGATGTAATAACGCATAGAGTGTGGTATGGAGTTTTGTTGAACTGGCCTGTAAATATAAGTTTTATCCCTTATTGTGTTATTGTGGCCTGTTAAAAAACACAGTTCGTGCTGTGTTGCGTACGGTTTTTTACGATGCTTACGTGGTTTCAGGGTTCATCCCGCCCTTGTTGGTGTTATCACCAACAAGGTAAAAATCTTCTTGAAAAATATTTCTTGCTGAAAGAACTACAAGCGCTCTATTGTTTCAAAAGTAGTAGTGGCTTAAAAACGGGAAGATGTTGCGCTTGCCTTCTATGGAGGTACCCGCCATATAGAATCCGGCCGAAGAGTAGAAATAATCCTCAGGCTGTTTAACTATTCCTGCACGCACTGGATTTTCATGTATATAGTGCAGCTTTTGCAATAATACTTTTTCCGACCAAATTGGAACACTAAGGGGATTCCTTTCCCAGAACTGATATTTTCGGTCTTTAGCATTCACTTCAAAATGATTGAGCACATCAGGATGATGTTTTTGTAAGTCAAACTTTATTTGCTGTGCTGTGTATTTCAGAAAATCTCTTTGCACATTTTGCAGCATATTGGGGTAGCAGATATGCCATATCAGATGGATATGGTTATCCATCAGCACAAAGCCATGAATCAAGATGCGCTTCTCAGCTACCAGAAAGGCAAGGCTGTCAATCAGGATATCTTTATATTTATCCGGCTTCAGCAGCATTTTCCATTCAAGGGCAGTAGCAGTAAAAAAATAAGCTTCATACGTTCTCATCATATTGTTAGTAAGTTGTTGGTGATAACACCAACAACGGCATCAATGGTTGACAAAATAAAATTCAAAATGCCACCCTGATGCTCCTTGTATTTATGGATGGTTTTCTTTCATTGTAGGCCAAAATACATCATTTGAACGGTTTATATTACGGAGGCTATAAAATACCGGAAACCCGATGTACATTTGTAAATACTTAACTATTTAGTCTATGAGGTGGAAAGCTTTATTTATATCCTTCAGTTTTTTGGTGTTTTTTCAGGTCAGTTTTGCCCAGAAATCAGAGCAGGCAAAAAATTTGGCGATGGAGTTCAACGATTACTGTAGCGAAATTACTGACTCGCTTTATTATAAAGGCGTGGCATGGGGCCAGACCTTTGGACAGGTGCATCAGGATCGGGATTTTAAACGCCTGAGTGTACATAGCAAAGAGCTGCTACGGTTCATAGAAAATAGTCAAAAAGCGCTGATCAATAAAAAAGTGGAGGAAGAAATGGAAGACCTGAAAGTTGCGGTATTGGATTTTCTTGCATTTGAGAAAGGGCTCATAACCGAAGCCTTTTTACCTTTTGAAGCGCTGACTGTAGATGCGAGTGACGACGCCATACAAGAACGGGTCGATTTCCTGACAGCGATTGCGGAAAAAGAAACTGATTTCCTTCAAAACGTACAGAGGGTACAGGAAGAAATGGCAAGCCTGTATGGCTATACCATAGAAGAAGTACCTGAGTCCGAATAGCAGTCGCCCGAAATGCCGATCTTGTTGGTATTATCGCCAACAATAAAACTCGAATGCCGTATGTCTTCTTGAGAAATATTTCTTGCTGAAAAACTATAAACGCTCTATTGTTTCAAAGCAGTAAGGGCTTAAAAGCGGGAAGATGTTGCACTTATTTTGCTATGGGGATGGAAAGCTATCCCTTACGCCACCGATAACTAACCCTGGAGTAAGGGATAGTCATGTTTTGGTGAAGACCGCCTTTTACACCCACTCTACCTTCATCAGCTCCGGATACTTCCAGGCTGTAGCGGCGTCAAAAATCCAAGCTCCGCAATACTGACGTGTTCGCTATTATTGGGCGAGTCAACCTGCCTACCCAACCCTTTATCTCCTTGCTTAGTCTATTTGTGTATCCATTAAAAAGTTAAGTGATCATGACGAAAGTATTCCTGGGTATTTTATGCGGACTTTTTCTGGGGCAGCAAGCTATGGCCCAAACAGCTATTACCAGCCCAACAGTAAGCGGCAACTGGTCCCTGGCCAACGCACCCTACCTTATTTATAATGACATCACCGTGCCCACTAATACCACCCTTACTATTGAACCCGGTGTTGAGGTGGTTTTTATGGGCAATTATTTATTTTCGGTAAATGGAGGTATTGCCGCGGTAGGCACTGCGGAACAACCTATAATTTTCAGGGCCAATGATACTACCGGATGGGACGACTTTGGCAGCCTGGCCGGCGGTTGGTCCGGGATGAATATTGGTACTCAGGACCAATCTGGGTTTAATCAACCCACATTTGAGTATTGTGTGTTTCGGGATACCAAATCGCTTGTAGGCGGCGGTACACTTTCTATAGCCAGCAAAGAAATCTATATTAATGAATGCCAGTTCTACAAAAATTATATGAGCAGCGTGGTGAGCCTCGCCAGCTTTGGCGGTACGATTAAAAGCAAGTTTAAATTTACCAACAATAGGGTATATAACAATTACAGCATCACGACGATGACCACCCTAGCCACGGACAGTATAATATTCAGTAATAATGTGTTTTACAATAATCAAACAGATTACGGAGTTTATACTAACAATACCTTAGATGAAGATGATGATATGGTGTTGCTACTACAACACAATGAATTTTACAACAATATAGTGAGCAAAAACGCGGGCATGGTGAATTGCGCTGCCGGTGGTCACGCTTTTGTAAGCAACAATAAAATACACCACAATCATACCACAATGAAAGGCGCATTATCTGTTCGTTCCAAAACAGCCATTGTAGAAAAAAATCTGATCGTCAATAATTCCCGTATCCAAAAGGAGGACTTTTATTGTGGTATTAATGATGGCGGAGGCGGCTTGCACCTGCTGGGGCAAACGGTGATTAGTGATGTGCCAGGCATGAGCCTTTATACCGTACGCAACAATATTATTGCCAATAACCATTCTGACATTGATGGAGGCGGTATCTGGGTGCAGCATTGCAAAGCCACCATTGTGAACAATACCATCGTGAACAATACCTCCGATGAAGCGGGTGCCGGCATACATGGCTGGGGGTCACAATGTCAACTCCAAATTCACAACAACATTATTCATGGTAACGTATCCTTAGTACACAACTTTGATACGGGTGTTTATAATTTTCATTTCTACACCAATACCCTTAATATCACGAATAACCTGATTGACCATGTGTACTCCAGCCCTCCGCCCATGGCTCAAGGCTTAGAGGCAAACACCTATGATGTAGATTTGACCCTCTCAGAAGCTACGCTTGGGGCAGGGATGTCCTATAATGCCCTCTTGGCCGACTTTAGCCCGATTCAGGGTAGTGCTAATGTAATCAATCAAGGCAATAACACCATTGCCGACATTGGTGATACCGACTACCTGAATAATCCGCGCATTGTGGATCAAACGGTGGATTTAGGCGCCATCGAGTTTGCCGATAAAGGCAACAGCACAATCGAACTTGCTGTAGCCAAGGATCTGAAGATGTACCCGGTTCCTGCTACTGATGTTTTGAATATCGAACACCAAGGGCAACAGCCCTTAAAAGCGATTCGTTTGTTCAATAGTATAGGTCAGGAGCTAGTTGTGCATTGGAAAGATCAGCAAGATCGTTTGCAGCTGGATGTAAAGCATCTTGCCACAGGTCATTACTTTGTGCAATTATCCTTTGCCGACGGACAAAAAATAGCCAAGGCTTTTGTGGTACAATAGCATCAACGAAACCTCAAAACCAGTTTTATAACTATCGGTGAGGTCCTTTTACACCCAACATGTAGCCTTGTCATTTTTAGCGCGTTGCCAGCTTGAGGCAGCGCGCTAACATTTTTTAAACAGTCATAGGGGTAATCCTTAATTTAGTTGTCTTGATAGAGAACAACAACTGTCTTTAACCATAATTCCCCTGAAAATCGTGTTGCGGCCTATGGAGATCAACCAGCCCGGTATCAGCAAAGCAGTATTCGAAGAAGTGTTTAAAGCGCATTTTACCGCTTTACATGCCTATGCCTGCACCCTGTTAAGGCAGGATGCTCAGGCCGAAGAGATTGTACAGCAGGTATTTTACAAGCTATGGCTCAAGAAGGATGAGGTGCAGATTACCCAAACCCTGAAAGCCTATTTATATAAATCGGTACATAATGAATGTCTGAATTTTATGAAACATCAGAAAGTGAGAAAGGCGCATCAGGACTATGTGATGCATACGGGAAACGAAGGCCAGTCGCCCATCCAAGCCATGGCCACAAAGGAGCTGAAGGATAAAATTTACGAGGCCCTGGCCAGGCTGCCGGAACAATGTCGCACGATTTTCCAAATGAGCCGTTTCGAGGAACTGAAATACAGGGAAATAGCAGATAAATTACAATTGTCCGTAAAGACGGTGGAAAATCAAATGGGCAAAGCCCTACGGAGTATGCGGCAGCAGCTGGCCGACTACCTGCCGCTAATAGGCTGGTTCCTGCTGATCGTAGTATTCAGTAAATAATATCTAAAATATAAGATTTGACAGAAAACATTACCTGAAATGGACGAAATTTTAGTAAAATATCTCTTGGGAGAAGCCTCTGATGCCGACGTACTTGCGGTGGATCAGTGGCTGGCCAAAAGCGAGGACAACCGGCGCCATTTTGACCAATTGAAGCATATTTGGGTTACCAGCAAGCAACTGGCACGGGAGCATCCGGTAGATGTGGCAGCCGCCTGGCAGCAGTTTGAAACACGCATAGCCCAAGGAGCTGCGAATCAAGGCCCCACGCCCCGCAGAAGGAGGTTGACACTCGCCAGAATGGCTGCAGCAGCAGTGCTGATACTGGTCGTGGGCATTTACTTCTATACCAGTCGCCCTGTTGTACTCACTGCGGGGCAAGTGGTGCGTACCGATACCTTGCCGGACATGTCGGTGGTTACCCTCAATAAGCATGCTGCTATTCGCTACCACAAGTCGTTCAATAAGAAAAACCGGAAACTGGCACTGGAAGGGGAAGCTTTTTTTGACGTTACCGCCAATAAAGAAAAGCCTTTTGAAATTGAAGTAAATGAGGTGCAGGTAAAAGTGGTGGGCACTTCCTTTAATGTAAAAAGCGAAGGCGGACAAACGGAAGTGATTGTAGAAACAGGCATTGTACAAGTGCTGGCCAACGGAAAATCAGTAGCCATTCATCCGGGACAGAAGATTGTGGTAAACAAAGGATCGGCTGAAATGGAGGTACAAGCTAACCAAAGTTTACTTTACAATTATTATCGTACTAATGAGCTTATTTGTAATAATACGCCATTGAGCCAACTGGTAGACGCACTTAATGACGCCTACGACAGCCATATCATTATTGCCGACCCTGCTGTGGCCCGAAGGCCGATTACCACCCGGTTTAAACAAGGTGAGTTGGATGAAATTCTGGATGTGATTGCAGCAACCCTGGATGTGACGGTTGTACGGAAACAGGGAACCATCATCATTCAATAACCTGTTGTCTTCGGTATTTTCAGGTCTTTAATATTATTTATGGCGTGATAGTCCCGGATTTTTGCCAGCTTTGTAACGGATTTTCCATTAAACCCATATGAAGTTTGTTTACCGGCCTTTTTTTGTGTTGTCCTGGCTGCTCCTGTGGGGCAGTCCTTGGCTAAGGGCGCAAAATTACCTGCAAAAGCAGGTCAGCTTAAATGTACAAAAGGAAACACTTTCCAAAGTACTTGGCACCATAGAGCAGCAAGCTGGTTTTGTATTTTCTTATAACAGTCGTTTATTTCCTACAGATAGCCTGGTGTCTGTCCAGGCCCAACAGTTACCGGTCGTAAGTGTGTTACACCTTCTGTTCGGCGATCGGTTTCAATATCATCAAAGTGGCCATCACCTCATCATCATGCCTTCCCGTAAGGAGGAGGCGCGCTATCTGGTGTGGATTAGTGGTTATGTAACCGACCAGCTGACGGGCGAGCCGGTAGCCGATGCATCTGTGTACGAACCGTATCAATTGGTAGGTACGATGACGGATGCGCGCGGATACTTTAATATGCAGGTCAAGGCAGGGTCTGGTCCGGTTTCTATTCATGTGCGTAAAATATCCTACGCGGATACGGCCGTGCAAACACTGCCCGGAAGTATGGATAAGCTGAGCATCGGCATGACTCAAATTGCTTATCCCATAGACACTGTGGTCATTTCCAACGTAGAAAGAAACTGGCTGGCCAGTAGACTGCTATCACCACGACAGGTGATGAACAGCATGAACCTAAGTGGTTTTTTTACCAGGCAGCCTTTTCAGTTTTCGCTTGTGCCGGGCCTTGGTTCGCACGGACGCATGGGCGCTCAGGTGGTTAATAAGTTTTCACTTAACGTGGTGGGTGGCTATACAGCAGGCGTAAATGGCTTTGAATTGGGTAGCCTGTTTAATATCGTGAAGCAGGATATGCGCTATGTACAG
>JBEBUO010000084.1:0-9664 GCA_040393285.1 Taibaiella helva
GCATTTTGTACATTATCCAGATGCTCGGCTATAAGTATAGCCGTCTTAGCTGCTTCTTCCCGGCTCAGCTCAGTAGTACCGCCGAGCTCATAATGGTCTTTAAGGAAAGGCAGGATATTGGTATATTTCCATTCTTCATTTTTGATAGAAGGGAAACCCAGGGTTTTAAAAATATCAAAAGCCTCCTGACGCAGTGCGCGCATCGCATCAGTTCCACTTTGCAGGGAAGCGATCTCAAATTTTGCGGACAGGCGCTCATATAAAGGCGTTTCCAATTGATTGATCATTATCATTACTGCTGTTTTCTTACTGCATAACTGCCGCAGTCTTCACGACAGTATCGGTTCTCTATAATTATTGGGGTACTTCTTCTTTTATCCAGTCATAACCACGTTCTTCCAATTCCAGGGCCAGATCTTTGGTTCCGGTTTTCACTATTTTACCATCGCTCAGTACATGCACAAAATCCGGTACAATGTAGTCGAGCAGGCGCTGGTAGTGGGTAATGATGATAAAAGCATTGTCCTGGCTGCGCAGTTTATTCACGCCGCGGCTTACAATGCGCAAGGCATCGATATCCAGGCCGGAATCCGTTTCGTCCAGTATGGCCAGTTTGGGTTCCAGCATCGCCAGTTGAAAAATTTCGTTACGCTTCTTTTCGCCTCCCGAAAATCCTTCGTTCAGCGAGCGGTTTACCAGCTTGGCATCAAACTCTACCAACTGTTGTTTCTCTTTAGAAAGGGCCAGAAATTCTTTTGCAGTCAGCGCGGGCTCGCCACGGTAACTGCGTATCTCGTTAAGGGCGGTACGCAAAAAGTTGATATTGGATACACCTGGAATTTCAATGGGATACTGAAAGGCCAGGAAAACGCCTTCGCGTGCCCGGTCTTCAGGGCTCATCTCCAGGAGGTCTTTACCTTCAAGGCTTACAGACCCTCCGGTAACTTCGTATGTAGGACGGCCAGACAATACAGAGGCCAGTGAACTTTTTCCGGCACCATTGGGGCCCATTATCGCATGCACCTCTCCCGGTTTTACTTCCAGGTTCAGGCCTTTTAATATTTCCTTTTCTTCTACGCCTGCATGCAGGTTCTTAATTGATAACACCTATTAAATTTTTGAGTGATAAACTATTTTCTTACGCAGCGATATGCCGCTTCTGCTTAGCCCACACTGCCTTCGAGTGAAATAGCCAGCAGTTTTTGCGCCTCTACCGCAAATTCCATCGGTAGTTTATTCAATACCTCTTTGGCAAAACCATTAACGATCAGTTCCACCGCTTTTTCGGTATCGATACCGCGCTGGTTCAGGTAAAAAATCTGATCTTCTCCTATTTTAGAAGTGGTGGCTTCGTGTTCTAAGGTGGCGGTATTGTTTTTCGATTCAATATAAGGAAAGGTATGCGCACCACAGCGATCACCGATCAACATAGAATCACATTGGGTAAAATTCCTTGCGTTACGCGCCTTGGCCCCTACCTGTACCAGGCCGCGGTAACTGTTCTGACCATTCCCTGCCGAAATACCTTTGGAGATGATACGGCTGCGGGTATTGGCTCCGATATGGTGCATTTTGGTACCGGTATCGGCTATTTGCTTGCCTTTGGCTACGGCTACGCTGTAAAACTCACCATAACTGTTATCGCCCATCAGGATTACACTGGGGTATTTCCAGGTAATGGCTGATCCCGTCTCCACCTGCGTCCAGGAGATATGCGAATTTTTACCGCGGCAAATGCCCCTTTTCGTTACAAAATTGTAGACACCACCCTTCCCTTCTTTGTCGCCGGGATACCAGTTCTGCACGGTGGAGTATTTTACTTCCGCATCATCAAGGGCCACAATTTCCACCACGGCGGCATGCAGTTGATTTTCATCGCGCATAGGCGCCGTACAACCTTCCAGGTAACTCACATAAGCCCCTTCTTCAGCTACAATCAGGGTACGTTCAAACTGGCCGGTGTTCTTAGCATTGATCCGGAAATAGGTACTCAGCTCCATAGGGCATCGTACGCCTTTGGGGATATAGGCAAAGGAGCCATCTGAGAACACCGCTGTATTCAATGCGGCAAAGATATTATCGGAATGGGGCACCACGGTACCCAGGTATTTTTTAACCAGTTCGGGATGCTCCCGGATGGCTTCGCTCATAGAGCAAAAAATGACACCCATCTTACCCAGCTCTTCCTTAAAGGTGGTGGCTACCGACACACTGTCAAAAACAGCATCTACGGCTACACCTGCCAGGGCTTTTTGTTCATTCAGGGGGATACCCAGCTTGGCAAAGGTGGCCAGTAATTCCGGATCCACTTCATCCAGGCTGGCAAGTTTTACCTGCTGCTTGGGTGCTGCATAGTAAGATATTTCCTGAAAATTCATGTCAGGCATCTTAAAGTTTTGCCAGGAGGGCAGCTCCATTTTCATAAAAGCATGATACCCCTTCAGACGCCATTCCAGCATCCATTCGGGTTCGTTCTTTTTTGCAGAAATAAAACGGACGGTTTCTTCGCTCAGGCCCGGTGGCAAAATATCCATTTCTATATCTGTAACAAAGCCATGTTCGTACTCCTGACCGGCAATTTGCTCCAAATATGCTGTACTGTTATTTTCCATACCTCATCCCTCTTAAAAAGAGGATTCTCCTATTAGTTTTTATCAAAATGCAAAGGTACAACCAAAATGCCGCATTAACCAAGGATGCGAATAAAAGGTTTCTATTAGCGCATTGGCGCCCCACCCCTCACCACATATTTCAGGTTTTATAAATTATCCCAAAAAATATGACCATCTATCGGAATAACGTATATTTGATGCTTGTTTCTTAATTATTAACCCGATGATACGTACTGTTACTTATTTTTTGCTGAGCGCTACGCTTATATGTCTTGCTGCAAGCTGCAAAAAAAAGGGGGAAAATGAAAAACTGGACAAAGATAATGACCCCAATTCCAGTTTTATGTCCAATAAAGAAGGCTCCTGGTGGCTCTATGGCGTGTCTAACGGCACCATCAACAGGCGCACCGCTACGGGCAGGGACAGTACCCAGCTTGATAAAGTATTTAATTATTACGAGCTACAGGATACTGTAACCTATGATATATTACCGGAATATTTTGGTAAAAACAAGGATTTCATGCTCATGCTGACGGATATCGACGGCGGACAAACCAACTATGCCCTGATCGTGATCTACAAAGAAGACGGGAAAGTAGGCGATAGCTGGACCAACACGGGCAACTTCACCTTCTCCGGTGTACCTATTCAGGGAAAAATTGAAGGCAGGATCGAAAGTACAGGCGGCAGCATGACGATAGGTGACAAAACGTATCAGGAAGTGACGCTCATACACAACGATTTAAAAGCCAAACTGGTAGGTTCGCCGGTATATACCGATTGTGGCACGGCCAAGCTATGGTTTGCCAAGGACATTGGCATCATCAAATCGGATTATGACTTTCACATTGCCTCATTCTTTAGCCGGCAGTACCGCGATTCCCTCTTAGATTACCATATCGTACCGTAATAATATTATGCTTCAAAGGCAGCTAGTACCTGCTCCATCCTGGCCCCGCGCGATCCTTTTATGAGTACCGTGGCCCGGGTAATAGGATGTGCTTTAAGGTAAGCGGTTAGTTGCCCTACCTCTTCGAACCAGGTAAAATCATGATCACAAGCCGCATATTCCGGCCCGCAGAGCAACACTTGCTTTAATCCCAGGGCTACGGCCTGGTCAATCAGTGCCTGATGTTCGGCCAGGGAGGCCGCCCCCATCTCCTTCATGGTTCCGAGTAATACCCACTTGTTGTCTGCCTTCATGTCCGCGAGATTTTCCAGGGCCAGCTTCATGCTGGTGGGGTTGGCATTGTAGGCATCGAGTATGATGCGGTTTGTGCCTTTCTCCATCCATTGGGACCGGCTGTTGGAAGGCGTATACGCTTCAATGGCCCGCTTCATGGTATCTATATCAATATTGAAGTAGTGGCCTACAGCTATGGCAGCCAGTACATTGGGCAGGTTATACGCGCCGGCCAGCCGGGTATTGATCTGTGTTTCCAGGCCGGAGCTCAACATGGCTACCGACAGGTAGGGATCGCTATCTATAGCCCGGCCGATCACTTGCGCATTGGCCGTGCCATAAGTGATTTGCTGGCTGATGCCCTGAGCCATTTCTGCCAGGTAAGGCAGATCGGCATTTCTGAATACGGCACCTTCGTGCAGGCGCAGGTAATCGTAAAGCTCGCCCTTGGCGCGACGCACACCTGCCAGGTCGCCAAAACCTTCCAGGTGTGCCTTCCCTACATTATTAATAATACCGTAATTAGGAAAAGCCATTTGGCAATAAGCGGCAATTTCCCCTTCGTGGTTGGCACCCATCTCCACTATGGCCAGCTCTGCGTCGGCTTGTATCTTCAACAAGGTGAGGGGCACACCGATATGGTTATTGAGGTTCCCTTCGGTAGCGTAAAGCCTGAAGGTAGTAGACAAGACGGTTGTTAACAGCTCCTTGGTAGTCGTCTTGCCGTTAGAACCGGTAATGGCAATAACGGGAATGTCTAATTGCAAACGATGATGCGCCGCCAGCTGCTGCAATGTGGTCAACACATCATCTACCTGTATCAGCCGGTCGTCTGGCACCTCGGGCGCTTCGTCAATGATGGCATAAGCCGCACCCGCCGCCAGGGCCGCCATAGCAAAAGTATTGCCATTAAAGTTGTCGCCTTTTAAGGCAAAAAACAAATCACCTGCCTGTAGCCGCCGGGTATCGGTTTGTACAGAGGGATGCTGCAGGTAGCGGTCGTACAATTCGTGAATGGACATAACGCGGGTCATTATTATCAAGGAAACATGCAAGGCTTAGACCTGTGGTGCGGCCTGGTTTAAATACATTTCGGCCAGGATCATATCGTCGTGCAGGATACGGTCGGCATCGTTAAAGCTTACCTGCTGCCGGAAACCGGCATGAACCTGCTCCAGCACGGGCGAGCTCGTGGCCGGCCGGCGAAAATCCAGGGCCTGTGCGGCGCAAAGCAATTCGATAGCCAGTACCCGCTGTACATTATCCATCACTTTCTTGAGTTTGGTAGCGGCATTGGCACCCATACTTACATGATCTTCCTGTCCGTTGCTGCTCACAATGCTGTCTACCGAAGCCGGCGTGCAGTACTGCTTGGTCTGGCTCACGATGGCTGCTGCCGTGTACTGGGCAATCATAAAGCCGCTGTGCAATCCCGGATCCCGGGCCAGGAAGGGTGGTAAACCCCGCTGCCCGCTGATCAGTAAATAGGTACGGCGCTCAGAAATACTCCCCAGTTCCGCCATGGCTATAGCCATAAAGTCGAGGTGGAGCGCCAGCGGCTGCCCATGGAAGTTGCCACCACTCTGAATCATGTCCTCCTCCTCAAATACGATCGGATTATCGGTCACGGCATTGATCTCAATTTCCACTACTGCCTGTATATTCCGGATGGCATCCTTTGTAGCCCCGTGTACCTGCGGTACACAGCGAAACGAATAGGGGTCCTGCACCTGCGTCTTTTCCTGTTGTTGCAGCGCGCTGCCTGCCAGCAAGGCCCTGACCACCTCAGCCGTTTTGATCTGGCCTTCATGGGGCCTTACCCGATGAATGGGACTGGAAAAAGGTTCTGCTTTTCCGTCAAAGGCTTCCAGCGAGAGGGCACTCAGGGTGTCGGCCCAGGCCTGGAGCTTGTCCGCTTTAAGGAGGGCCCAGCAAGCATAGCTGCTCATAAACTGGGTACCGTTCAGGAGGGCCAGTCCTTCTTTGGCATGTAATTTCAGGGCTTGCAGCCCGCAGGCATCCAGGGCATCTATAGTCTGCATCTTTTGTCCCTTATAGTATACTTTGCCTTTGCCCAGTAAGGGTAGGCTCAGGTGGGCCAGCGGTGCCAGGTCGCCCGAGGCACCCAGAGAGCCCTGCTCATATACTACCGGCAGGATATCCTGGTTATAAAAGTAGACCAACCGCTGAATGGTATCGATATGAATGCCACTAAACCCCTGAGCCAGCCCACGAATTTTGAGTAAGAGCATCAGGCGTACAATATCCTGTGGCACCTCATCGCCAAATCCACAGGCGTGAGAACACACCAGGTTTTCCTGGAGGGCGCTCACCTGGTCATCGCTAATGCGTACATTACATAAAGAACCGAAACCTGTATTGATGCCATAATAGGTACCACCGGATGCCATTTTGCGATCCAGGTAATTCCTGTTGGCCTGTATCTTTTCTATATCCTTGGCCGAAAGACTGATTTGTTGTTCCAAAAGGGTATCCAGATCAGCGATCGACAGGTGGGCAGGTAATTCCATTATCAGCTTGGTTTTTGAAAGGCAAATATAAATCGAATATTATCTTTTTTGCAAACAGCCTGCGCCCGACCGGTAATTGTTCTTATATGGAATTGGCGTTAAATACGAGCAGGTATGGATATAATGCGCAGGCATTCTATATATTTGTTTTTGCAAATAGAATCAAATGCCCAGTTATTTCGAAATTATCCCTGACCGCATCGACACGACGGGAACAGAAGACAACAAGCCTGAACGCGGATGGAAACGAAAGTTATATAGGGTCATTTTTGAGGCGCATACCCCTGCCGGCAAGGCCATTGATGTGTTTCTCTTTTTACTGATCCTTTCCAATATTCTCTTCCTGATGCTGGAAAGTGTATCCGACTACGCCACAAAATATTACCTGTGGTTCCGCTTTTTCGACTTCTTTTATACGGTTATATTCACCATTGAATATATTTTGCGCCTGATTTGCGTTAAAAATGCGCGCAAATACGCAACCAGCGTGTATGGGATTATCGACTTCCTGGCTATTTTTCCGGCCTACCTGGAGCTCTTCCTGCCCAAGACCCATATCCTGATGGTCATCCGGTCCTTCCGCCTGCTCCGCGTATTCCGCATCTTCCGCATGGTCCGGTTTCTCGACGAAAGCAGGATGCTGGTGCTGGCTTTGCTGCGCAGTTTTCGTAAAATTGTTATTTTCCTCTTTTTCGTATTGTTACTCACCATCTTTATGGGCTCTTTCATGTATGTGTTGGAATTTAACAAGAACAGCGGGTTCAGTAATATTCCCCAGAGTATTTACTGGGCTATTGTCACCATCACCACAGTGGGCTACGGCGATGTAGCGCCGGTAACCGCGGCAGGCAAAATCATGGCCTCCTTTATCATGATACTCGGTTACGCCATCATTGCGGTACCTACGGGCATTGTTACGGCCAATGCCTTGCGTCATCGGACGGAGGGCGATGAAAGTATACGTAAAACAGAGTATACCTGCGCAGCCTGTGGCAAGGGCGGGCATACCAAAAATGCTGCCTATTGTAAACATTGCGGGCATCGGCTGGCCGACGACTAAAAAGGTCAGTTACCTCTTATTTATTACCCTTCATATTACCTAATGCACATGAGGCCATCCTCCTTATTCAGAAAAAAAAATATTCCCCAGATCTTAGAAGATGCAGCCACCGGTCATGGCGACGGGCATGAGCTGGGACTCAAAAAAGTACTGGGCGTAAAGGACCTTACAGCTTTGGGTGTAGCGGCCGTCATCGGCGCTGGCATCTTTAGCAGCATTGGAAAAGCCGCTCACGATGGCGGCCCCGGCGTTATCTTCCTCTATATATTTACCGCCATCGCCTGTGGCTTTGCAGCCTTGTGCTATGCCGAATTTGCCTCTACTGTTCCTGTGTCGGGGAGTGCCTATACCTATTCCTATGTAGCCTTCGGAGAAATTTTTGCCTGGATCATAGGCTGGGACCTGCTGATGGAATATGCCATCGGCAACATTGCCGTGGCCATATCCTGGAGCGACTATTTTACAAACCTGATGGCCAAGGCCGGCTGGCATATTGCCGACTGGCTGACAATGGACTTCTCCACGGCGCATAGCGGATTTGAAGCCACAACTGCCACACTGGCTGCCGGTGGGGCTTTAAGCGATATGTTGCCGGCGCAGGTGGCCGGTTATACCGCCTGGTCGCAGGCGCCACAACTACTCGGGCTGCGCCTCATTATGGATTTACCCGCCATGCTCATCGTAGCCCTGATCACTTACATTGTATTTGTGGGTATCCGGGAGTCGCGAAACATGACGAATATTATGGTGGGTATCAAGCTGGCGGTGATCTTCCTGGTAATTGTAGTGGGAGCCATTTATGTGAATCCGGACAACTGGTCTCCTTTTACCCCTACCGGTGTGGGCGGTATTCTTAAAGGTGTGTCTGCAGTATTCTTTGCTTATATCGGCTTTGATGCCATATCTACTACGGCAGAAGAGTGCAAAAATCCACAGCGCGACCTGCCGCGCGGGATGATCTATTCCCTCATTATCTGTACCGTACTGTACGTGCTGCTGGCTTTGGTGCTTACGGGTATGGTGCACTACACCACGCTCAACGTGGGCGATCCCCTGGCTATGGTGTTTGACCAACGCGGGCTAAGCACCATCTCCGCTATTGTAGCGGCCAGCGCCATTATTGCTACGGCCGGTGTACTGCTGGTGTTTCAGATAGGGCAACCCCGTATATGGATGAGCATGAGCCGTGATGGCTTATTGCCCAAAATATTTTCCCGCATACATCCTAAATATGGCACCCCTTCTTTCTCCACCATACTTACTGGATTTGTGGTGGCCATACCCGCCCTGTTCCTTAACCTGGAGGTGGTACTGGCCTTAACCAGCATAGGCACTTTGTTTGCTTTTGTATTGGTATGCGGTGGTATATTGGTGTTGCAACAACAACCCGATCGGCCGCAGAGCAGGTTCCGGGTACCGCACCTGAACGGAAAATATATCTATCCCGCTATGTTGCTTTTGGCTATTGTACTTGTGTTGTATTACATGCCGGAACATTTCCTGACTTTATTTTCCCTGGAGCAGTTCCCTATGCTGCTTTTCTGGATCGTAAGTATCGTACTGGCCTGTTTTACCTTTAGCAGGAATTTTTCCTTGATACCGGTACTGGGACTTGTAAGTTGTTTTTACCTGATGGCTCAGGAGCACCACAGCAACTGGCTGCGCTTCCTGATATGGTTGGGCCTGGGTTTACTCGTCTACTTTCTGTACGGCTACCGCCATAGCAAATTAGGGAAAAAACGTGTGCAGTAAATCAAAGGTCGCCTTGCTGAGGACGTAAAATAATGTGTTCCACGGTAGCCTGGGGGGAAAGTTTGTACGCACTCCAAAGTACTTCGGCCACATCTGCGGCTTGCATAATCCTGTCTTCACGCACACCGCTTCCACTCCAGCTGTTGGTCCACACTGCACCGGGACTAATAGCGGTTACCTTGATGTTGTCGTTCCTAAGTTCATAGCGCAGGTTATCGCTAAAGCCCAGCAAAGCATATTTACTGATGCTATAAGCACCTCCGTTAGGATAGGCTTGCAAAGCAGCTACAGAGCACATATTAAAAATATGACCCGATCCTTGCTTTCTGAGTAAGGGAAGTAGTGCCCTCGTGAGGTAATAGGCACTGTACACATTTACCTGCATCATATGCTCCAACTGGTTATCGGGTTCGGTAGCCAGCAGGCCGGGGGCAAAGGTACCCGCATTATTGACCAGCAGGTCTACAGATGTAAAGTTGTCCTGAATGTTTTTGGCAAAAAGGGTTACCTGCTGTTTATCCTGTAC
>JBEBUO010000085.1:0-9270 GCA_040393285.1 Taibaiella helva
ACTTGGGTAGCTACGTAAAAATAGGCCGAATCAGCATTAAAACCCGGGACCTGCAAGGCCGGTGCTTCCAATTCGGTGGCGGTCGTTTGGTCAGCCGCCTCGTTTTGCACGCCGCAGCCTGCCGTTATTAGGAAGGAAAGTATCAGGAATGTGTACATGAATTTTTGCCGTCTCATTTGTCTGGAAAGTTAGCGTCTGCAAAGTAAAGTAAAAAGTTAATAGAAAGGGGCTTAAGTGGTCGGGTGTATTAATTAAAATTGGCTAAATAAAAAACTTTTCAGGAAAGGGTTTTTACCCTTTGGCTTTCTTATTTTTGCCTTTCAGTATTAAACAAACGAAATGGTAGATGTACTAATAGGCTTGCAATGGGGAGACGAAGGTAAAGGCAAAATAGTCGATTACCTGGCGGCTCATTATGATATCATTGCACGCTTCCAGGGTGGGCCAAATGCAGGCCATACCTTGTATGTGAATGGCAAAAAAGTGGTATTGAGAACGATCCCTTCCGGAGTCTTTCACGAAAAGACCCTTAATTTGATCGGTAATGGTGTGGTTATCGACCCGGTAACCCTAAAGGAAGAAATAGAAGGGTTGCTGCAGCTTGGTGTTCCCTTGGGGCAGAATTTGTTTATTGCCCACAAAGCACACTTGATTTTACCCTCTCACAGGGCCCTTGATGCAGCTTCTGAAAGTGCCAAAGGAAAAGAAAAAATAGGTTCAACCTTGAAGGGTATAGGGCCGGCCTATATGGACAAAACCGGCAGAAATGGCTTGAGGGTAGGCGATATCTTACAGGCTGACTGGGATAGTCGTTACCAGAAATTGCGTAGCAAACACATCGAAATGCTGCGTCTGTATGATGAAGTTCCCGATTGGGAGGCTTGGGAAGAAGATTTCTTCAAGGCGATTGAGTTTATGCGCGGGCTTAACATTGTAAACGGAGAATATTGGTTAAATAACCACATTGATTCGGGGAAGAGCGTTTTGGCAGAAGGTGCCCAGGGTAGTATGCTGGATGTAGATTATGGTACTTATCCTTTTGTCACTTCATCTAATACCATATCCGCTGGTGTCTGTACCGGGCTGGGTGTGGCTCCTGCAAAGATCAGGGAGGTCTTTGGTATCACCAAAGCGTATTGTACACGAGTAGGTAGCGGCCCTTTCCCTACAGAACTGTTTGACGAAACCGGGGAACAGTTACGTGTGGCAGGAGCCGAGTTTGGTGCAGTGACCAAACGCCCGCGCCGATGCGGATGGATGGACCTCGTCGCCCTCCGGTATGTGGTGATGCTAAGCGGTGTTACCCGCCTTATTATTACCAAAGCGGATGTGCTGGATGAATTTGAAGCGCTTAAAGTAGCTACTTCCTATAAATTGAACGGAACAGAGGTAGATGAATTCCCCTTCGATATCTGCGGCGCAGATATTGAGCCCGTATATAAGACGTTTAAAGGCTGGAGCCAGCCCATTAGTAAAGTTGATAGCTCCGAGCAATTGCCACGGGAGTTCAAGGAATATTGCGATTTTGTAGAAAAATACCTTAAATCCAGAATACAATTTATATCCAATGGTACCGGTAGGGACCAGCTGTTAACCCTATTCTGAGCCTGAATGTTCTTTTAAAGAAAAAATGCCCGAAAAATTTTGTCAATTCAAAAAACAATTAAAATTTTACAACAAGATTACTTTTAAATTTCTAATAGTTTGAGTGCTATGAAGACCAATTCAGAAAACAAAAAGACAACGAAGAAGGCCGCACCTGCGAAGAAGCATGCAGCCCCCAAGAAAGTAGCAAAAAAACAGGCAGATGAAGGGCTGGAAGAAGATGAAGAACTCTTGTTTGAAGACGATGCGCCTAAGAAGAAGGGCGTAAGTAAGAAAGTAGCTACTACCAAAAAGCGCGCGGTGGACGATGAAGATGACGACGCCGATGAAGATGACGACGATGATTTGATAGATGATTTTGATGACGGTTTTGAAGAAGATGATTTTGATGCAGATCCCGATTTCGAGGAGTTTGATGTTCCTAAATCGAAAAAGGGATCGGCAGGCCCTGCTAAAAAGAAAAAAAGTGGCGATGAATTTGATGATGACTTTAGCGACCTGGGTTTTTTCGACGAGGGTACCGGATTTGACGATGATGATGATGATTTTTAAACAACCGGGAAATAATCTGAATGCAACAAAGACAAACGGTATCCTATTCTTTACCACAAGAAACGTTACCGGTTATTAAAATGAAAATGCTGAACTGGCTCAGGTCGTTCAGCATTTTTTCTTATTTGGATAACAACCAGTATAACCATACGCCTAACCGGTTTGAGCTTATCGTAGCAGCGGGCATGTCGCGTAGCCGACAGGGTGTGCCTGTAGTTGATGGTGACTGGTGGTTTGGCCATATGAACTACGATTATAAAAATGCTTTGATACCCGGCCTACAAAGTCGACATGTCCCCCTTACAGGTTTTACCGATGTTTTTTTCTATTGCCCGCAGATTGTTGCCTATATCCCTTTCGGACAGCAAGAGCTGATTATTAGTACGCTTGACCAGGATCCACAATTGGTGCTGAAATCAATTTTGGGTCAGTCAATAACATTTGGTACTGTAACACAGCCGTTAACATGGCATTATGCCTTTAGCCAAGAGGACTACATGCTTCGTGTAGGTGCCATAAGGGAACATATAGCTGCCGGTGATTGCTATGAGCTTAATTTATGTGGGGCGGCACACGTTTTCCCAAGCTCATTCGATGCCTATGATGCGTTTTTCAGACTCAATCAGCTTAATCCGGCGCCTTTTGCAGCTTTCTACCGGAACGAAGGTAGTTTTCTGATTTCCGCCAGCCCCGAACGCTTTCTATATACCTCCGGTCAGCGTATTGTTGCCCAGCCAATCAAAGGCACGGCACGCAGGGGAGCGAATCGCAGGGAGGACGAAGAAATCATCAAGGATTTGCGCGAAAATGAAAAGGAAAGGGCCGAAAATGTGATGATTGTAGACCTGATGCGAAATGACCTTGCGCAGTGCTGTACAGTAGGTAGTATCCATGTGCCTGAGCTTTTTGGTGTCTATACTTTCCCTCAGGTACACCAATTAATCTCGACTATTGAGGGTGGGTTGATCAAGGATTGCAACCTGGATCATATCATAAAAGTCACCTTTCCTATGGGGTCAATGACAGGTGCACCGAAAAGAATCGTGATGGAGCTGATCGACAGGTATGAACACGCGCGGCGGGAACTGTATTCCGGGAGTGTGGGCTATATGACGCCTGAGGGGGATGTTGACTTTAATGTAGTAATCAGGAGCCTGATATATTATGAAGCATCAAATTATTTGACCTATCAAACAGGTGGGGCCATCACGTTCGATAGCCAGCCAGAGGCGGAATGGAAAGAATTGCGCCTCAAGGCCCGGGCTATGGAGCAGCTTTTTTTATAAAAATTGCTTTTATCTTCGTGTCTTTATTACTAAAATTGAGAAATAATGAATAGCCAACTTAAAACGGTGTTATTAACGGTATTGACTTTGTCCCTGTTCACGATTGCTATTGTAGAGTTGACGGGTGTAAGCTCAAGAGCTTTGTTTAACAAATACGGAATCGGCGAGGAACATAACCATGACCATGATGATCTGGAAGAACGTAATGCACTTCAGGAAAAGGTGCAGGCCATGCCTAAAACCAAAATAGCCTTTGATCATGATAAATTTGATTTCGGCACGATCAAAGAGGGAGAAAAAGTGCGCCATGCCTATGCATTTACCAATACAGGTACCAACCCTTTAATGATCTCGGATGCCATTGCCTCCTGCGGCTGTACTGTGCCTTCCTACCCCAAGACCCCGGTCATGCCTGGCGAAAGCGGCGAAATACTGGTGGAATTTAATTCACAGGGTAGGAAAGGTAAAAATAATAAGTCGGTGATTATTGTTTCCAATGCGGACAGGGAGAAAATATCTGTATCTTTCGAAGTAGAAGTGGAATAAGAAATATTTAGTAAATGTTCATGAGTAATACGTCAATCAACTCCAAGCCGCTTCGGACAAATGTGATCAGCCGTTACCTTTCGCTGGTCAAATTTAGTCATACGATTTTTGCGATGCCTTTCGCCCTGATAGGCTTTGCGCTGGCTGTCGTGTATGAGCAACAAACGTTCCGGTGGCAGACCTTCTTGTTGATGCTGTTGTGTATGGTCTTTGCAAGAAGTGCGGCCATGGCATTTAACCGCTATCTGGATCGCCGGTTTGATGCGCGTAATCCCCGAACGGCCAGTAGGGAGGTGCCGGCAGGTGTAATTAAGCCTGCCAATGCCCTGGTTTTCACTATTGTAAATGCTGTGCTTTTCATGGCTGCAACGTGGTTTATCAATAGCATCTGTTTTTACCTGTCGCCGGTGGCCTTGTTTGTGGTATTGTTTTACAGTTACACGAAAAGGTTCACGGCGCTTTGCCATTTGGTATTAGGTTTAGGCCTTTCGCTGGCACCTATCGGTGCTTACCTGAGCGTTACCGGATATTTCGATCTGTTGCCCCTGTTCTTTTCGTTTGCAGTCCTTACCTGGGTGTCCGGTTTCGATATTATTTATGCCATGCAGGATGAGGAATTTGATCGGCAACACCACTTACACTCCATACCTGTAGCGCTTGGGAAAAAGGGTGCTTTGTCGCTCTCGTCCCTACTTCATATACTTTCCGCCTGCTGTATTCTTTTTGCCGGATACTATGCGCAGTTCGGATGGCTATACTGGGCAGGTGCCGCAATTTATTGCGGGCTTCTCATTTACCAGCATATGTTAGTAAAGCCGAATGACCTGAGTAAGGTCAACATCGCCTTTATGACCGTTAACGGTTTTGCCAGCCTGGTCTTCGCAGTTTTCGTAATTCTGGATCTTTTGTTGTAGTTCTCTTTTGTGGGGTAGAAAAATTCTTGGGTTTGCTGCAGTCTGTATTACATCAATATTGGGGATATGATCGTTTCCGTCCGTTTCAGGAGGAAATCATTAAAGCTGTTCTCGATCATAAAGACGTAATGGCCGTACTACCTACCGGTGCGGGCAAATCCTTGTGCTATCAGTTGCCGGCAATGGTGCTGGATGGCTATACCTTGGTCGTAAGCCCGCTTATTGCGTTGATGCAGGATCAGGTAATGCAATTGCAAATTAAGGGCATACCCGCTGCTGCTGTCCACAGCGGACTGAGCCGGGAGCAACAGTACCAGGTGCTCAACGATGTGGCGGCAGGCGATATAAAAATACTTTACCTGGCCCCTGAAAGAGTTGCAGCCCGCGAGTTTCATGCCTGTTTGGGAGCGTATGCGCCCGCTTTGATCGCTATCGACGAGGCTCATTGTATCTCACAATGGGGCCACGACTTCAGGCCGGCTTATCGCCGGCTTTCGGAGTTGCGAGGTTTATATCCACAGACACCTGTGCTGGCGATAACAGCTTCGGCAACGGCCCGGGTACAAGCGGACGTGATACAGCAATTGCTCCTGCGTACGCCGCTCGAAGTAAAGCAGACCGTAGTACGGCCCAATCTCTTTTATCATATAAGATATACCGAGAATAAATTCAATGACCTGGTACAGCTTTTGTCGCATAAACCAGGGAGCAGTATCGTGTACCTCCGAAGCCGTAAGGGCTGCGAGGATATGGCCCGACACCTGAAACAACACGGTCTGGATGCGCATTATTACCATGCCGGACTTTCCAGGAATGAACGCGAAGTGATTCAGGAGACCTGGACACAGAGTGATAGAAAGATTATTTGTGCAACTACTGCCTTTGGGATGGGTATTGATAAGCCCGATGTGGGTATTGTAGCTCATATTGATCTGCCTGATCAATTGGAGGCTTATTATCAGGAAGCGGGCCGGGCAGGCCGGGACGGGAAGAAGGCCTTCGCCGTTTTGTTTTATAACCACCAGAACATAGTTAAACTAAGGTCTTCTACCGAGCGGCATTATCCGGACGAAGCTTTTATAAGAAAGGTATATCAGGCCTTAGGAGATTATTTGCAGGTGCCGTATGATAGTGGGATGAACAACGTGTGCTCATTTGATGTTGTTGCATTTTGCCGCAACTTCGATCTTGATATGCCGATGGTCATCAACGCGCTCCGCATTTTGGAACGGGAAGGTTTTTGGGAATGGTCTCAGCATGCTCAGACAAGAAGCATGGTGCGTTTTACTACAGACAGGGTATCGCTACAGCAATTGGCACGAACCAACCCGAAATTATCTGCCTTGGCTACCGCCATGTTGCGCCTTTACGGTAGCATCTTTAATTTTTTAACGCCTATCCGGGTGTATGATATTGCCCGGATGCTGGAAGTGGACAAGGTGGTGGTGGAGCAGGGGCTGAAGCACCTGGCTTCATTAGGCTTCATCGATTATCAGCCGGCGTTCTCTGGCAATACGCTGTATTGGATGCATCAGCGCGCAAGACCTAAGGAGCTGAGATTGGATACCGGACATATGCAGCAGCTGAGAGCAGCACACGAAGAAAGGATAGCGCATATGATTAGTTTCATAACAGACACATCCACCTGCCGTAACCGTTTGTTGGCCGCTTATTTTGACGTTCCCGCACCTGAGGACTGTGGTGGATGTGATGTGTGCAAGGCCCGAAAATCTGATAAAATTGACGATCTTAAGGCCCGAGTTCTGGAGGTCATCCGGCGGGAACGCCAGCTTTCGATTCAAAGCCTGATGGCTTATTTTCCCGAAGCCGACAGCGGAGCAATTATTGATTATATTCGCGTCCTGGGCGACGAGCAGTTGTGCCGGATCTATCCCACAGGAATAATTTTTGCTACATGATTCATTTTGCAATTGTCGGCTTTGGCCATATAGGACGACGGCACGCCGAGCACATCCAGAATAATGCTGCTGCTACATTGGTAGCAATCTGTGATATTAATCCCGATGTGCTTCATGGTTTTCCGGAAAAGGATATCCCGGTTTATAAATGCATAGAGGACTTACTGGCGAACACCGCCGCTGATGTAATTTGTGTATGTACCCCCAATTACCTGCATGCGGAGCACACCGTTGCTGTGCTTGCTTCAGGTCGGCATGCGGTAGTGGAGAAGCCTATGGCGCTCAGCACTGCTGAATGTGATGTGATGATAGAAGCGGCAAGAATCTATGGCAAGAAGATCTTTGCGGTGAAACAGAACCGTTATAACCCACCTGTAGCAGCGGTCAAGTCCTTGTTGCGCGAGGAACGCTTAGGCAAGGTATTGATGCTTCAGGTCAACTGTTTCTGGAACCGTAGCGAGGCCTATTATGCCCAGAGCGATTGGCGGGGAGACAAACAAAAGGATGGCGGTTGTTTGTTTACCCAGTTTAGCCACTTCGTGGATATTCTTTATTACCTCAATGGACCTGTAAGGCAGGCTAATGGCTATTTGCAGAATTTTATGCACCGCCATAATACGGACTTTGAAGATACGGGAAGTTTTGTGATGGAGGCGGAAAATGGGGCAGTAATTAATTTTAATTTCAGCACCTGCTCGTTCGAAAAAAACATGGAAGGATCCATTACCCTGATTGCGGAGCGGGGTACCATAAAAATAGGTGGACAATACTTGAATACGTTGGAGTACCAATGCCTGGACGGACGGCAATTACCTCAGATCAACATCAGCGCTAAGGAAAATGATTATGGCCTGTACAAAGGTTCTATGAGTAACCACGATAAGGTAATCCAGAATGTGATTGACGTCCTGGAAAACGGGGAGGCTATTATGACCTCGGCAACAGAGGGCAGGGAAGTAATTCACATCATTGAACTTATGTATGCAGGGGCAGTGCAAGCTGTTTAAGCAGGTGTAACAGTACCAATCCGGTACCCATAGCCATAGCTACGCTGACAAAAGTGCCAATGATAATATACTCGGTAAGTTTACGGTCTTTTGCCTCTTTGAGGTCGCTGAACCGGAAAATAGACTTAGCTGCCAGTAGAAATCCAATAGCCTCCCAATGGCCGACAATCAGAAAGGTAAGGATAAACATCCTTTCCAGGATACCGATGTATTTGCCTGCATCCTGAAGTGACTGAGGGGCTGCGGCCGGCACTTGTTGCAGGGGATGATAAGGACTTTCGGTCTGTTCACTTAACCTGCTTGAACGGATATCGGCATCGGGTTGCCATCTGGAGATGATCATCTTAATCATGAGCGAAGCAGGAATACTTACAAATACATAGGCTACAAAATAAACCAGGCTTGTCGTGGTAAAATAGGATTGTATCCAGGGCAAGGCTTCGGGTTCTTGCCAGCACCAGACCGCAAGAATGCTGAACAGATGCAATAGCTGGTCGATAAAGAACCAGGATCTTTTTGTAGCCGGCCGCTGCCGGTACAGTTTTAAGAGATCAATAGCGCCATGAACACCACCCAACAACAAAGCAGGTGCCAGCATCGTTATATCCCAGGTGCATAGCAGAATCAATACTATATGCAGCATTACATGCAGATAAAAGGGAAGTGCCTTTATCTTTTTCTGCTCCTTTAGGATGACCCATTTATTGGGTTGTAGCAAAAAATCGCCGGCCAGGTGTGCCAGCAGGAGTTGCAGTAGTAAAGTCATTGTCCGGCAATAAGTTGCATGGTTTTTTGACGAAAATATTGTTCCAGTTTCAGAATTTCATTTATATGGGCCCTGTTTAGCCGCTCGCTTACTGAGGATTGGGCGATTCCTATGAGCTGTCCCAGTTCCTGTTGGGATAGTTCGGGCCGGCTGATCATAAGATGGGCCAGTTTTGCTGCGCCTGTACTCCAATTGTCCATTATCGTCAAAGCCAATTGCAGGTAGAGGTTCATGGCTTCATCCCAATCTGGCCAGGGGCTCCTGATGAGCAGGTTGGTCTTTTCTTTTTTTAACCGGTCAAACTGCTCTCCTGAATATTGGAAAGCGATACCTTGCGATTCGGTAATCCGTGTTGCCCGAAAAGAAACCGCTCCTAGTCCTACGGCCATACGTACATCCGTATTGTTGGCCGACTTTAGTGCGCTTTTTATTTTTATGCAGGCCTGAAGTGCCTCTTCCGGCTTTTTTATAGCTATTTGGAAGCTATCTCCTCTAAATATTTCCCATGTTCTGGGGCTGCGGCCCAGCGTATTCAGCGTAGTCCTTAGTGTCTTCATCCATACCGACGAATCGGTGAACCGGGAATTGATAATATCGCCTGTAATGATGCCTATCACCTTTCAAATATCGGGATTTTATCCGATAAAAATACATTATCGGGTTTTTACCCGATAT
>JBEBUO010000086.1:0-9222 GCA_040393285.1 Taibaiella helva
ATTGGTACATATTCCTTTGGTCGGATTAACATGCTGGAATACTTTTGTGGGATAAAAGGTATAGAGAAAAATTTGGTTGATGGGTCAACTATCATTTACCTTTGCCCCCTGAAATGAAAATCGATAAGAAAGTTGAGGAAACGTGTTTTTTTTCCGAGTTAAAAGATACCCTGTTTTTCCAGATGCACCGGATACATACGATTATATTCCGGGTGGCCAACAGGAAGATTAAAGAAGCCTCGGTGCCCGTTAAGATGGAACAATTGCCCATACTCATGTTTGTTCATTTGCGCGGACCCATTTCACAACAGGAAATTGCCAATGCCTTGCAACGTGATAAGTCTTCTATACAGCGTACCATTAATGCGTTGTTGAAAAAGGGTTTAATACAGGTAGGTAAAGACCCGAATGATAAACGGAAGAAAATAGTAGGCGTCAGCACCACCGGGAGCTTTGTCAGCAGCCAGATAAAGGGTATCATTAGGAAGGTAGAAGAGGAGATGTTTACATCGTTTGATGCTCCGGAACAGTCGGAAATGATAGCTTCTATTGCCGCCACCGCAGATAAGCTGGAAGCCATTAATTAAAAATAGAAAAGCGGTAGGGGAAGCGGGGAGTTAGTTGTCCTTAACAACAAATATTATTGACTTGGTGCCGGAAAAGGCATCTTAAGTAAAGATACGAAGTTTTAAATACTTTAGAAATTTTATGATGAAGTTATCTTTAAAAGTGATGGTTGCGGTATCGGCATTCGCAATGAGCGGAGCCCTCCATGCGCAGGAGCATACGGACATGAGTCTGAAACAATGCATTGACTACGGCCTTACCCATCACAAATCAATAGGTTTATATAAAAATAAGGTAGCCTATGCAGACCAACAGGCTCGGGAAGCTCTTTCGGCCTATTTACCACAGGTAAATATAAACGCCGGACTTGATGATAATTTAAAGTTGCAGCAGACCATTATACCGGCCGGAACATTCGGTCCGGGTACGCCGGAGCAGCGGATAGCATTCGGTACTCAATATAACTCTAGTATGATGGTTCAGCTGGACCAGAAAATTTACGACCAGTCCTTAATCACCGGGCTCAAAGCGAACAAACCTAATGTGGCCTTATCTGCGCTGAATGAGGAGGCCAATAAGGAAAACCTCATCTATAATATTGCCTCATCCTACTATCAGATCATTGTTGCCCAAAAAAACCTGGATTTGCTCCAACTCAACAAAGAAAGGTTACAGAAAGTTCTGGAAGTTACACGGCTCCAGGCCGAGCAAGGAGTGGCTAAGAAGATAGATGTAAAGCAGGTACAGGTTAACCTGAATAACGTGCTGGCACAGATTTCTATTTTGCAGAATAATGTAGACCTCGCTTTAAACACGCTCAAATATAATATGGGCCTGCCGGTGGATCAGGATATCAACTTAAGCGATACTGCCAGGTGGTTGGAGCAAGTGCCTTCGGCTAAGCTTTATGACCGGTTTAATTATGATATGACTATCGGCGCACAACAACAAAAGGTGCAGATGCAATTGTTGGATATCAACCGGAAGATGATACGCCACCAGGCTGTACCTACATTAGGGATTTATGGCCGGTACGGAGCCAATGGTTTTGGGCAGGATAATATAGGGCAGGCGTTTGATCCGTTGCTGGATTATTCTGCGATCGGTATCAAACTGAGCTGGAGCCTGTTTACCGGATTCCGCAGGGACGCCCAGTATAAAATGGCGGTTATTGACCTGGACAATGCCAGGGAGAATTATGATCTTAACCACCAGTCACAGGAGCTACAGTTTCAAAACGCTACCAGCAAGGTATTGCAGGCACAGAGCACCATTCAGACCAATAAAAGCAATATGGATCTGGCCAGTGAGGTGTATGAAAACACGACATTGCAGTACCGCCACGGTGTGGCATCGCTTACCGATCTGCTGAATGCGGAGCTGTCATACAGGGAAGCGCAGAACAATTATATTTCTTCCCTGTTGGACTTTTATCTTGCTGACCTGAATGTACAGCTGGCAAACGGAAGTATCCAGCAATTTTATGAACATCTTTAACCCAGTTAAAAAGCTTTTTTTAAACCATATAAATACCTCTCAATATATTAAAACATGCAAAAGAGAATTATCCTTATAGGTGTCATTGTGTTGATCCTCGCGGCTATCGGATTTAAGCTGGCTGGCAATAAAAAGGTAATAGAGGAAAAGAAAAAGCCCGTTCTTGAGGCCAATGTAGCCATCCCTGTAAATGTAACCGAAGTCAGCTTCCAGGAAGTAAACGACAAACTGGTAAAATCCGGCAACCTGATTCCTTACCGTGAGGCAGATATTATGGCGATCACCTCAGGAAAACTAATTTCCGTTGCCTTTAATCTGGGATCTCATATTGCTGAGGGAAGTGTGGTAGCCCGCGTAGATAACAGGGGCTTGCAACTCAACCTGGAAGCAGCCCAACTGGCAAAAGCTAAAGCAGATAAAGACCTCAAACGTTTTACTGCCTTGCTGGAAGGAGAAGCTACCACAGAGGTCACACAGCAGGATGCCAAGTTGCAATTCGACAATTCGGTCAATCAAATTGAATTGATACAGAAGCAAATGGCCGATAATAACATCAAGGCTCCGGTAAGCGGGCAAGTGGTATCTAAACTAAAGGAGCCTGGTGAGTATGTAGGACCGGGTACCGTTTTGGGTCATGTCGTAGATGTATCCCGGCTGAAAGTAAATGTAATGGTAAGTGAACAGGATGCTTATACGCTTAAAGTGGGACAGCAGGTGACCGTAAGTACTGATATTTATCCTGGCGTAGCTTTTACTGGGAAGGTGAGCTTCATCAGTGCGCAGGCCGATGGTGCTCATAACTACCCCATAGAGATTGAGTTGGTCAACAGGAAAGACCATCCGTTAAAGGCCGGAACCTTCGTATATGCCGATTTCGCCCGAAACAGCCAGCAAAAATTACTGCTCGTTCCCAGAACTGCCTTGATCGAGAGTTTGAAAAACCCTATGGTTTATGTGGTTCAGGACAACAAGGCAGTAGTACGTAAAATAACAGTTGGAAGGGATATCGGAAATAACATCGAAGTGTTGGATGGCCTGAATGAAGGAGAACAGGTAATTGTTTCCGGGCTGGTCAATATCAAGGAAGGTAGCCTGGTAAAAGCCATTGGCACAGCAGCTGCCCAATAAGAAATATTCAATGAGCTTAAATCGCTTTAAAAATTTATAAAAAGCAACAATGAAAAAACTCACGGAACTCGCGATTAACCGCCCCCTGTTGATTACGGTTATTTTTGTGGTACTGGTGCTGTTTGGGTTAATCAGTTATCGTAGTCTGAACTATAACCTGTTACCTAAATTCGACGCGCCGGTAATCTCTGTTATCACTTCTTACCGGGGTGCATCGGCTGAGGAGATCGAAAATACGGTAACCAAACATGTGGAAGATGCCCTGTCTTCCCTAGAAGGTCTGGACAAGATTAATTCTACTTCCATGGAAGGTGCTTCGATGGTTATTGTGCAGCTGCACAATGGTGTGGATGTGAATAAAGCCCAGAACGATGCACAGCGTAAGGTGGATCAGAGCAAGTACCTCATGCCTACTGCAATAGACGACCCTATCGTAAATAAATTCTCTTCAGACGATATTCCGGTACTCCGTATGGGGGTGACCGCATCTGCCGACCCTAAGACCCTTTACGATCTGATTGACCTGCAAATCAAGCCGCAACTGGCCAATATCCAGGGCGTGGGTCAGGTGAACCTGATCGGTGGTAATGAGCGACAGCTTAAAGTAAACCTCAATAAGAACCGGCTGGAATCTTACGGCCTTACCGTAGCACAGGTAGCTGCATTTGTCAATGCAGCCAGCCTGTCCACACCAGCTGGTAAAGTTGAGACAGCAGATAACAACTATACGATTAAGTTCGATGCGAAATTTACCAGTGCAGACCAGCTCAGGAATATGACCATTTCGTCACAACCCGACGGGAGTAAGGTATTCCTGAAAGATGTGGCTGATGTAGTAGACGGACAGAGTGAGGTAAGTGCGATTAACCATATTAATGGCCTGCCATCTATCGGTGTTCAGGTGTTGAAGCAAACCGACGCCAATGCAGTAGATGTGAGTAAACTGGTGAAAGAGCGTCTGGATAAACTGGAAAAAGATTATGCCGGGATGGACCTGAAGTTTGAAATCGCTTCGGATCAGTCGATCTATACGCTCCAATCTGCTGATGCGGTGATGCATGACCTGATGATCGCGGTTATCATCGTGTCTTTGGTGATGTTATTTTTCCTGCACAGTATCCGGAGCTCGCTCTTCGTACTGGTAGCCCTGCCGGCGTCTATGATTCCTACTTTTATTGCCATGTATCTCTTTGGTATGTCACTCAACCTCATGACGCTGATGGCCCTGTCGTTGGTAGTAGGTATCCTTGTAGATGACTCGATCGTAATTCTGGAGAATATTATGCGGCACATGGAGATGGGTAAAAACAAGCGACAGGCCACTATCGATGGTCGGGCAGAGATCGGTTTTACTGCCATGGCGATTACCCTTGTGGATGTGGTGGTATTCTTACCCATGGCTATGGTAAGCGGTATGATCGGGAACATCCTTCGTGAGTTTGCCCTGGTGGTCGTAATTTCTACACTCATGTCGTTGCTGGTATGTTTTACGCTGACACCTTTACTGGCCTCACGTTGGGGGAGGTTGGTTCACCTTAACGAAAAGAGTCTGTGGGGCCGTGTAAACCTCTGGTTTGAAAAGCAAATAGAAAACTTAAGGGACGGGTATACTTCTATATTGCAATGGTCGCTACGTCATAAGCGCTGGATATTTATTGGCGTTATTGCCTTATTCATTGGCACGGCCGGATTGCTTGCAGGTGGTTTCATCGGCGGCGCTTTCATTAGCCAGGGTGATCAGGGAGAGATGGTGGTGAAGCTGGAGCTGGATGCCAATGCTTCGGTGTATCAAACCAATATGGTTACCCAACAGGCCGAACGTATGCTGATGGAACAACCTGAAGTGACCAATGTGTTTTCCAATATCGGATATTCGAGCACCGGGCTGGGCGGTACCAACAACAGCAATTATGCGGAAATTAACGTAAAGCTGGTAGATAAGCACGACCGGACAATTACTGCCGACGAGTTTGGAAACAAACTACAGAAGATGATTGCGTCCATTCCGGGTGTAAAGGTTTCTGTAGGACAAGTAGATATTACGGGCAATGCCAACCAAAGTCCACTTATGATTTTGGTAAAAGGTAATAACCGGGATAGTATCCGTGCGGCAGCTGAAGATATTAAGAAGGTAGTAGAAGCAACACCAGGGACCTTGTACGTGGAATTCAGTACCAAGAATCCCCGGCCCGAAATTGATGTGCAGCTGGATCGGGAGAAAATGTCGCTCTACGGACTGAATGCGAATGAAGTGGGCAATGCTATTGGTAATGCCTTCAGGGGAAATGACATCGCCAAGTATAAATACGAAGGTAATGAGTACGATATCATGGTGCAGAATGATGTGTACGACAAATCTAATATTGATGATGTACGCTCACTCACCTTTATGAATGCTCAAGGAGAAAGTTTTCAGCTCAGCCAGTTTGCCACTATTTCGGAAACATTAGGTGAAAGCGTGCTGGAGCGTATGAACCGTTTGCCGTCTATTACTGTGAATGGCGATGTTCAGGGACGTTCGTCCGGAACTGTAGGAGAGGAGATTAAGCAAGGTATTGAAAAACTGGATCTCCCTCAAGGGGTGACCTGGGAGTTTGGTGGAGATGTGGAAGCGCAGCAGGATGCCTTTGGTAGCTTACTGGCAGCTTTGGGTATAGGTATCTTGCTGGTGTACCTGATCATGGTAGCGCTTTATGAAAATGCCATCTATCCTTTCGTCGTATTATTTGCACTTCCTTTGGCCACGATCGGTGCATTTCTGGCCTTAGCACTTACTATGAATGAGTTGACTATATTCTCTATGATCGGTCTGATCATGCTGATGGGTCTTGTAGCTAAAAATGGTATCCTTCTGGTGGACTTTACCAACCAGCGGAAGGCGGAGGGCGCCGGCCTGGTAGAGGCGCTTGTCGACGCAGGCAGGGAACGGTTCCGCCCCATTCTGATGACAACTATTGCCATGATCGTAGGTATGATGCCTATTGCCCTGGCTACGGGTAGCGGGGCTGAGGTGAAAAGCGGCATGGCCTGGGTAATTATTGGTGGGCTTACCAGTTCCTTAGTGTTGACACTTCTCGTTGTTCCCTGCGTCTATTACATCGTAGATAAATTACTGATGCGCGTCAAAGGGCGTAAGCGGAAGCGGCTGGTGAAAAAGGTTAAGCTGCGCCAACTGGAGGAAAGCGTGGTGGCCGGCTAAAGGAGCCAGGTATTCAGGCATTCGTTTTTTGAAAAAAAAAGCGAATGCCTGAATTTTTTTTGAAACATTTACCTATCTTGTATTGTTTTCCCAATACCCGCACGCTGAATCCACAAAATCTAGTGAAGGATAATTAACGTTCCGGTTACTATTTTTGCTTCGTTTTTTATTAGCCGGAAATACCTGATTATTGTCGGGATGTCTAAGGCATGAATCATTGCTGAAAAAAAATTGTTTTTATGTGGCTGCGTATTGCTGATTTTGTACTTCGTTTCAGGGTTGTATTATTGATTCTATTGTTTGCGGTGACTGGTGTCATGGGTTATTATGCTTCTAAAGTGGAGCTGAGCTACGATTTTACAAGTGCGATTCCCACCGATAATCCTAAGTATCAGGATTATCAAAAGTTCAGAAATACCTTTGGCGAGGATGGGAGTACCATGATGCTTGGGGTGCAGACTAATGATTTCTTTACGCCCGACTTTTTTCGTGATTATGTACAGCTGGCCCGGGCTATAGGCCAGGTAGATTCGGTAGAGACCGTCCTAAGCGTAGCTCAGGCTGTAAATCTGGTATCCGATAGCGTAAAAAAGCTTGACGTAGTGCCTATATTTCAATCCGGGTTTACCAATGGCCAGCTGGATAGTCTGGTAGGGGTGTTTCAACAGCAACCTTTTTACAAAGGACTCTTATACAACCCGGAAACCAATGCCTATGTTATGGCTATTGGTATTAATAAAGGGGTGTTGGTAAGTAAGGCACGGACACGCGTATTGGAAGATATTGTGGCACTGGGAGATGCTTTCGGAGAAAAGCACGGGATTGAAATGCATTATTCCGGCCTGCCCCACATCCGTACGCAGATGGCGAATAAAGTGCAGCATGAACTGCAAATCTTTCTCATGTTGTCCTTCGCATTGACGGCCATCATTTTACTTTTGTTCTTTCGCTCAATCACCGCCGTAATCACTTCTATGATTGTAGTGGCCATTGGTGTTATTTGGTCGTTTGGCACACTGGCCATCATCGGATATAAAATCACCATACTTACGGGCGTGATTCCGCCCCTGATCGTCGTCATCGGGATACCAAATTGCGTTTACTTTCTCAATAAGTATCATACGGAATACGGCATACTCAATGACAAGCGTCTGGCGCTTCGTCAAATGGTGGGCAAAATGGGTATTGTTACCCTATTTACCAATCTCACAGCAGCCATCGGCTTTGGCGTATTTTTCTTTACAAAAAGCGTGATTTTGAAGGAATTTGGTTTAGTGGCAGGAATCAATATTATGGCCTTGTTCTTCATTTCACTCGTTTTTATCCCCGCCGTATATAGCTTCCTGAAGCCACCCCATAGCAGGCATACGAGTTATTTGGAGAATAAGTGGCTGAATAAGGTACTGGATTCGCTCACGACGCTTGTGTTTCATAATCGGGGGAAACTCTATTTATTTACCTTAATCGCCTGTGGCATAGCTGTGGCAGGTATGTTTCGCCTCAAAGCCGAAGGGCATATTGTAGACGACCTGCCTAAATCCGATAAAATATACACCGATCTTAAGTTTTTCGAACATCATTTTAAAGGGGTAATGCCACTTGAAATTATTGTTGATACCAAGAAGAAATACGGTGCAGTGACCTCTCTGGCCACCTGGGAACATGTGGATGAACTCACAAATCTTCTGGAAAGCCAGCCCGAAATCGGCGCTGCCATCACTATGGTCAAAGGTATTAAGTTTGCCCGGCAAGGCTTTTCGGGCGGCGACAGCAGTGATTACAGATTGCCCAACTCCATGGAATTTTCGGGTTTACGCCCTTACCTGATTAGTACGCTGCGGAACCGTAATGCACAGGAAAGCAGTCCGCTCAACAGCATTTTAAATGCCTATGTAGATACCAATATGCAGCAGATGCGGATCAGTGTCAATATTGCCGACATCGGGTCGGCAAAAATGCCCTTGCTGCTGAACAAAGTAGTGCCGGAAGCTGAAAAAATCTTTGACAAAGAAGCGTATGAACTCACCTTTACAGGTGCCAGTATAACCTTCCTGGAGGGAAGCCGCTTTATCATTAATAGCCTTCGCGAGAGCCTGATGTGGGCATTCGGAATGATATTGGTCTGCATGGTATTCCTGTTCCGCGACTGGCGTATCGTGTTAATAGCTGTCATTACTAATATCGTACCGCTGGCGATTACCGCCGGGCTTATGGGTTGGTTAGGCATTCCGCTTAAGCCTTCCACCGTATTGGTGTTTAGCGTAGCTTTAGGTATTACAGTAGATGTCACCATTCGGTTTTTGGTCAATTTCAGACAGGATTTACTGGCTTATGATGAGAGTGTGGAGCAAACAGTAAGGCGTACTATTCATGAGACCGGGCTAAGCATTATTTTTACATCGCTTATTCTTACAGCTGGTTTTGCCGTTTTTGCCGTGTCGGAATTTGATGGGACCAAGTCGCTTGGTTACCTCACCGCGCTGACACTTTTACTGGCTATGATTACCAATCTTACCCTTCAACCCGCACTCATGCTCTGGATGGATAAAGTTAAAAAGCGAAAGGAAAAGGAGCGCCAGGCCTAAAGCGTGTATATTATCTTTGTGTAAACTTTGCGGAAACCGGGTTCGGATTGCGTTTGTTGTGGTAATTTTATCGGGATCAAAACGCATCATTATGCTTCAAATGATTGAGGTCCAATATCAGCAATGCCAGGAAACGGGCAAGGAAGTATCTGAAATTCAACTCAGCCAGATTGCTATGGACCATTTAAAAGCGGAACTTAATAACCGTAAGGAGGTTCCCGAGTGGTTGCGCCTGATACGTGTTAC
>JBEBUO010000087.1:0-9168 GCA_040393285.1 Taibaiella helva
GAAAAAGCACCTACTTATTATATCATGTTGGATGAGGAATATCGCAACTGTGAAGACCTGAAAGTATTTGCAGAAAGCGCCCAGTAGCGTACTATCCCTATTACACAAGCGGCTCAACCTTTCCGGTTGAGCCGCTTGTATTTTCGCACCTTTGCACAAGGAATAGTCGACCGAAATGGAGCACATAACGGACAATTCTATCCGTTCCCTGGCCAGTTTATTTTCACACCTGGCAGCGCTATTCCACTCCTTTCTCTGCTCGCCTTTCCTTGACTATTTTTGTGATCAGATTCACTACAGGCAATACGCCGACAAGTACATGAAAAAAGGTGATCTTAATTTTTCCATATTCCCAATAGCTTAAACGTAGCAAAATGAGATTAGCTACCAGAATGGCTGCTAAGGGGTACTTATATTTTTTTAGGATATCCAAAAATGTCATAAGGTGGTTATTATTTATTGGCCATACATGATAAACTCAGAAGACAGCTACCTTCTCCGGTTAGCAAAGGCTTTCCCCGTTTGTTTAATGTAATTGTAAAACTCATACTCGCTCCAGGCCTTAATCTGTTCATAAGAAGGCCGGTAACGCTGCTGGTACAACAATAGTTCGGCACTATCAGAGAGGCCTGTAAGCTGACGAATCAGCTTTTCATTAAATACAAAAGTAATGAACTTCTCTTGTTCAAAATATTGATAATGCTTCTGAAAGGCCCATATTTGCCGGTTTCTTTTACTTAAAGCATCAAAAGGGTGCTGCAGTACATCCATTCCTTCCAACTTGTAATGTTCTATAGCCCATTTATAGGTTTCCCTTTTTTCTATACTATCCAAACGATAATTGTTACCCAGAATTTCCACTTCCGGTATATCAAAAGCGCCCTCAAGCATACCTATCTGGTAGTAAGGCAGCTCACTGCCAGCTATACGGATGCGCACAATTTTATACCCTATGCGACTAAAGGTAATTAAATGTCCCGGCTGTACTTCTATTCGAAACAGGCCTGTACTATCAGTCGTCATTCCCCGTTCGGTAAACGTATTCACAATGTTTACATTAGGCATGGGTTGGTGAGTGGTCCGATCAAACACCCTACCTTCCATCACCAGCGTCTGGGCTGAAATTGGGCCACAGAAAAACAATACACAACAGCATACCAACGATCTAAAACATAAAGCCATAGGAAGTAAAGATAAATATTTACGAGGAATGAAGCGTTAGGATCGAAACGAAAAAAACGCCCCATAAAGGGCGTTTAGTATAAAGATTACTTATTTCTAGTGTGCTTGTTTGTCGCCGCTAAAAGTAGACTTCATGTATTCGCTGTTGAGCCGGCGTATATTGAGTACAGAAATCCCCTTGGGACATTCCGCTTCACAAGCCTCCGTATTGGTACAACTACCAAAACCTTCTTTGTCCATTTGATCTACCATATTCGTCACGCGCTGTTTGCGCTCTACATCTCCCTGAGGCAACAGTGCCAGGTGCGCCACTTTAGCTGAGAGGAATAACATAGCAGAAGCATTTTTACAAGCAGCTACACAGGCACCACAGCCGATACAGGCAGCTGCAGCAAAAGATTCATCCGCTTTATGCTTTTCGATGGGTAAGGCATTTGCGTCCTGGGCATTACCTGTATTGACGGAGATATATCCGCCTGCCTGAATAATGCGATCAAATGCACGACGATCGACCATAAGATCCTTGATTACCGGAAAGGCCTTAGCACGCCAGGGTTCTACAACGATGGTATCGCCGTCTTTATAGGCACGCATGTGCAACTGGCATGTGGTGGTTTCATGCCAGGGGCCATGAGGCTGCCCGTTAATATGCATGGAACAGGCCCCGCATATCCCTTCACGACAATCATGATCAAATGTGATCGGCTCCTTGCCATCATGGATCAATTGCTCGTTCAGGACGTCAAACATTTCAAGAAAAGACATTTCAGATGAAATATCCTTGACCTGATAGGTTTCAAAATGACCTTTATCCTGAGCATTTTTCTGACGCCATACCTTTAGGGTCAGATTCATATTGTAGTGTTCCATCTTTCAATCAGACAATTCGGTAACAGGGCGGTAGAATACATACGGTGTGCTTCAATCCCGGAGCAAGTCAACGAATTATTTTTTATATTGTAAACTAATCTGAGTACTTGTTAAAATGCCAACGTATTCCTTATTTATAAGACCGCTGAGTCGGGTGCATAACTTCATACACCAATGGTTCCTGATGCATGTCCCAACTATCACTACCTTTATATTCCCATGCAGAAACATGCATAAAACGGTCATCTATACGCATGGCTTCCCCTTCTTCAGTTTGTGATTCTTCCCTGAAGTGACCGCCACAACTTTCTTCCCGGTTCAGCGCATCCATGCACATCAATTCGCCCAGCTCCATAAAGTCGGCTACGCGATTGGCTTTATCCAACTCCGCGTTCATGCCTGCTATTTCGCCAGGGATACGTACGTTTTTCCAAAACTCCGCACGAAGCGCCTGAATTTCCTTAATGGCCTCTTGTAATCCCTTCGCATTACGCGCCATACCACATTTATCCCACATAATCTTACCCAGTCGCTTATGAAAGCTTTCGACGGATTCCGTTCCCTTTACATTCATCAGACGCTGGATACGGTCGGCCACTTCCTGCTCTGCTCTCACAAATTCAGGATGGTCGGTTGGGATGGCTTTTGTACGGATATCATCGGCCAGGTAATTACCTATGGTGTATGGGATAACAAAATATCCGTCTGCCAGTCCCTGCATCAGGGCTGAGGCACCTAAACGGTTAGCTCCGTGATCGCTAAAGTTGGCTTCACCCAATGCATACAATCCGGGTACGGTGGTCATCAACTCATAATCAACCCAGATACCGCCCATTGTATAATGCACGGCAGGATAAATACGCATGGGTGTTTCGTAAGGGTTCTCGCCGGTAATCTTATCATACATATCGAAAAGGTTGCCGTATTTTTCTTTTACAACTTCTTTGCCCAGTTCAATGGCACGTTCCAAAGTGGGGTTATGGTCACCCAGTTTATTGCATTCCACACGGCCATAACGTTCTATGGCAGAAGCGAAGTCTAGATAAACCGCTTGTTTTGACGATCCTACACCGTAACCTGCATCGCAACGTTCCTTAGCGGCACGGCTGGCTACGTCTCTGGGCACCAGGTTACCGAAAGCCGGATATCTTCTTTCCAGATAGTAATCTCTTTCGTCCTCAGGAATATCTTTCGCCTTTCGGGTGTCATTCTGCTTTTTAGGCACCCATATCCGGCCATCGTTACGCAAAGATTCCGACATCAGGGTCAGCTTGGACTGGTGGTCTCCGGATACCGGGATACAAGTGGGGTGAATCTGGGTATAGCATGGATTGCCAAAGTAGGCACCTTTCTTATGGGCCTTCCAGGCTGCCGTCACATTACTACCCATGGCATTGGTACTCAGGTAAAATACGTTTCCGTAGCCACCGCTGCACAGCAAGACTGCATGGCCAAAATGACGCTCTAAAGTACCATTAACCAGATCGCGCGCGATAATTCCGCGAGCTTTGCCATCGATCACCACCACATCCAGCATCTCGTGCCGGTCGTACATGGTCACATTTCCCAGCGCTACCTGGCGTTCCAGCGCCTGGTAAGCACCTATCAGCAATTGTTGTCCGGTTTGGCCTGCGGCATAAAAGGTACGTTGCACCTGTACCCCGCCAAAGGAACGGTTGCTGAGCAAGCCCCCGTATTCCCGGGCAAAGGGAACACCTTGCGCGACACACTGGTCGATGATATTGGCACTCACTTCGGCTAACCGGTACACATTGGCTTCGCGGGAACGGTAGTCACCGCCCTTTACCGTATCATAAAACAACCGAAAAGTGGAGTCGCCGTCATTCTGGTAATTCTTGGCAGCATTGATCCCACCCTGGGCAGCAATGGAGTGTGCCCTGCGGGGAGAGTCCTGAAAACAAAATGCTTTTACTTTATACCCCATCTCTCCAAGAGAAGCGGCAGCAGAGGCACCAGCAAGACCAGTGCCAATAACGATAATCTCAATATTACGCTTATTGGCAGGGTTAACTAACTTACAGGTAGATTTATACTGTGTCCATTTTTGAGCCAACTCGCCCTGTGGTATTTTAGCATCCATATCTTGATAATGAATTTTGTCCTGTGTATATGATGCGGCTTTTAAAGCCAAAATGTCCTAAATAAAGTTCCAAATATTGCTACGCTACTTTGTTTCTATACAGCCCGCCTGCGGCTCATGTACCCTATCCTGTCGAGACTTAAGCAATCAACGAGCGGCCCCGCTCACGGAACTACTGCAAGTAGATCAGTGCCCGCCGATAAAACTCGAAGCCGGAGGCAACCAACCGAAGTAAAAGGATACCGGCATGGCAATAAAGATCAGCGGCACAATGATGGAAAATGCGGTACCCATACCCCGTATGATACCGGTATACTTGGCTGTAGCCATGCCCAGCGTCTGAAAAGCACTCCAGAATCCATGTAACAAATGATATGCCAGGGAAATACAGCCTAGTACGTAAAGCAATACCACCAGCGGGTTTTGAAAAATCATTTCCATCTCCGCATACAGGTTTTTTTCGTGTCCTTCCATTAATTGCTGGTAGCGGTTAGGCGCCCAAAAATGCCATAAGTGCATGATGAGAAACAACAAGATGATGGTGCCTAAAAGTCCCATGGAGCGACTATACCATTTACTGCTTTTATTTCCGGGGGCTACTGCATAATTCACCGGGCGCTTCGCCTTGTTCTGCGCCGTAAGCATGAAACCCTGAACAATATGTAGGATAATACCGACAAACAAACCGATTTCTGCTGTGCGGGTAATGGGGTTGGTGCCCAGGAAATGCGCAGCAGCTTCGTACTTATGATACCCGTCCGGCATAAAAATAAGCGCATTCACATAACAATGCACTACTAAAAAAGCCACTAAAGAAATTCCGGTAATGCCCATTACAAGCTTTTTACCAATGGAGGAAGTAAAGGCGTGTTTCCAATTCATAATGTTCAGAGAGGAGGTGTGAATTGTAAAATTTTTGTCATTTTTTTACACCGCAAAGGTAATAAGCAAAATGAACAATTGCTAACCATTTTTTTAATTAAAATATGTAAGTCCGCTATTGATGCGCCTTCCAGCGGTTTATTTTGTCCGAAAAAAGTAATGTTGCACGCCTAAGGTATAAACCGGATACAGGCGGGCGTAAGATTTTCCCATAAGTGGAAAAGTAAGGGAGCCATCAATGCGGGTATTGGAGCGAAGGATGAATTGCAAGCCGGGACTGGCATCTATAAAGTATCCGGATTGCAAGGCAGGCGGGTACCTGAGCGGATCTAAGCGGTATTCGTTTGCGTGTCCGACGAAAAGGTCCACACGGGCATGTTTCATAGCTTTCCCATGCAATTCAAAATATAAGTTCAGGTTGGTTTGGTCATAGTTCTTGTATTTAAGGGGTAGCAGCAAATAACCGAAGGACAATTGGTAAGTGAGCGCATTCCCGTAATAGGTACGCACCGGCATATCGGGCAGCACATCTATTGGATCGGGCGATTGCCCCAGGGTAGCAAAAGGGAAAATGCCACCGGAGGTAAGCGACACGGCAAACTTACGTTGCAAATAGGTAATAATAAGGCCGCCACCTACCCCTTTGTTGTCGCCCATTTTCAGGTCCGGCTCCGTTTCATGGTGCGTTGTTTCCACGTAAGCGCCCTCGGCATATACCGCAAGCCGTAAGTGCGCTTTTTCGGCATCCATACTCAAAAAACGATACTTCGCATACAAATGCACACCATTAAATTTATAAGGATAATAAGCCCCTCTTTCGGGTGTATTATGAAAAGGATATTCTACGGGCATTTTATCACCGTGATGGTTGGATGCAATGGCAGTGGCATACACTGTAAGTTTTGGGCTTAGCCCGTACATCAGGCGCAGGCCCGACATATTGCGCCATTGATTCACCTCTTTATAGGTTTCCGACATCAGGCGCAACCCTATTGCCTGCTTGGGCAGGGTGCTGGCGGGTTCCGCAAGCGGGTATAACTCCTGCGCATGTAACGCGCCAAAAGGCAATAATATCATCAAAGCTACTTTTCTCACCTCCTATAGCTTTTTCAATGCAATGAAATAATGATCTCTGGCACGGCAGCCGGCATTTTTCGGTAGCACAGAAGAATCCTTACCCTTTTTCCAGAACAAGGATTTACCTTCGGTAAACTGCGGACCGGTAAACACCACTTGCCACTGATCGTCCTCTAATGGCAGCTTGCCATCCTGTAGGTAATAAGCGGTATGCTGATACACAAAGCATTGTTCTGTCTTCTGCTCCAGCCCTGCCGTTTGCAGCTCAGCCGCCAAAAACCTGATGGAAAATCCCGCATCAACAATAGCGCGGGCTATCGCATCGGGCCGCACTTTAACGCCATCTTTAAGCAAGAGCTGACCGGTGGTCTGCTCCAGATCAAGCTGGACAGCCGCCACAAATGGTAGTTTCTTTAACTGGATCTCCACGCTGCGGCTACATTGCGAACACGTTAAGCCATTAACCCCAAAATAGAACACCTTGAATTGCGCCGCGACGCTTTGGGGTTCACTTAATGATAACATAGCAACCGCCAATATCGCCGCAAAAAACCTCGTCATCATTCAATAAAGTTAAGTATTTTACAGTACTTAAAACGGCAAGATAAACATTACTTTCTGATGAATACCAAAACGCTACGATTAAGGCTTATAGCGCTCGCTACGCTGCTCGTACTTATTGCAGGTACTCATTATGCACTCAACCATAATCCTTCTTTTCTTTTCTGGTATACCAACCAGGCTTTTCCCTGGCTGCAGCAAATACGTAGCGACTTACTCAACCGTTTTTCGCTGAGCATTGGTGACTATATCTACCTGATCTTAGGTCTGTTTCTACTTTTGTTGCTTATTCGGCTCATTTATTTTTCCATCCGGTACAAAAGCAGCAAGGAGGACTTCTGGACGGAACTGCTTCGTTTCTTTACATTCCCCAGCTTTATCTACCTATTATTTACCCTGTTGTGGGGCGGTAATTATGCACGCCCCGCACTTGCTCAAAACCTGGGCTTGGAAGGGATTGACTGGGATGAACAAAAACTGGTCCAGATCAACGAGAAACTGGTCGAGCGCCTCAATGAAATCCGTAATGCGGACCTGTCTTTTCCCGATTTCAAAGTACTGAACCACCAGGCCAATACTTATTACCACCAGCAACTGAATGTGCCACAGGGCACGCTGAAAGTGAAACATACTTCCCTGGGCTACATGCTTAATTATTTAGGTATCAATGGCTATTACAATCCCATTTCCGGCGAGGCGCAGTTTAACCGTTTTATTCCCAAATTCATGCACCCTTTCGTAATTGCCCACGAAATGGCGCACCAGACCGGTGTGGCTGCCGAAGATGATGCCAATCTACTGGCTTATATTATTTGTGCGGAAAGTCAGGATCCGGCCTTTCGCTACTCGGGCTACTTTAATCTTTTCCTGTATGCCTTTAATGATTTGAAATCTATAGATACGCAGTCTGCTAACCAGGTTCTGGAAAGCCTGAATCCATTTAGCCAGAACGACCTAGAGGAGCTCAAAGTGATGCGACTGAAATACAAAAGCCGTTTCAGGAGCGTCTCCCTCTACCTGTATGATGAATATTTACGCTGGCATGGCCAGAAAGAAGGCATCAAGACCTATGCCGGGGTGGTAAAATGGGCCTATTACTGGGAAAAAACCAGACAACAAGCAGCCGGACCTGCTACCATTACCTCTATTGCCCGCGATTAGTGTGCTACGCGTTTTCCCATGGTGGGCTATGAATTCGCTCATCATCCAAAAGGCTTGGCTTTATGTAAAACCCTGATCTCAACCTATTTCGCTAAGTCACTTTAGCTCCTTGCAGCTCGACATATGAGCCTTCTTCAGCTATCCGAACAAGACGGTTAATGTGTATATCAGCAGCCCCACCAGGCCGCCTACCAGGGTTCCGTTAATGCGGATAAACTGGAGATCCTTACCTACTTCCAGCTCCAGCTTTCGGCTCAGTTCACGGCCTTGCCAGTTACCAACGGTACGGCTAATCAACTCACCCACATTATACGTATGGCGTAAAATATATTTGTACGCTGTATGCCGCACCCATACGTCAATGCGGTGTTGCAGGGTGGTATCATGCTTCAGGTTGTCTGCCAGTTCATTGATGGCACGGCTAAGGTACCGGTTCAGGGCAGTATGTTCGTCACGAAGCTCCTTAAACAGGGTGATTTTAAGCAGCTTCCAGACATCACCGGCATAATGCATAAGTTGCTCTTCTGTGAGTAATGCAGACTTCAATTTGTTCAGTTCCTCTTCCCATTTGGGCTCTGTACGCAGTTCAACTACAAACTTTTCCAGCTGTGCCTGTATTTCCCGTCTTATTTTATGATTGGGGTCTGCTGCAATTTCTGCAAAAAAGCCCATAAGCCCGTTGCTGATTTTATCTGCCAGCTTTTTATCTACAAATTTAGGCACGAAGAAGAAACTCTCTTCTTTCACCCTGTCCCGCACCAACTGCTGATTTTGCCCTATATATTCTTGTACCTTTTCCGCCAATTTGGTAATCAGTGGATCGTGCTCTTTCCTGCCCACAAAATATTCCAGCGCCCCAGCTATTAGCTGTGGAAGTGGAAGCCCGTCTACTAAAGCACCTCCTTTCCTCGCAATGAAACGAATTACCGCATCGTCTTCCAGTCGGGTAAGTATATCTTGTATCAGTTGGGTGCCTGTCACCCGAAGTAATTCCCTGTTTTTTTCTTGCTCCAGCCAGCCGGCTACCAGGGCCGACAGGCTCAATTGCTTTATATATGGCCGGATGTTTTGCGGGGTAAGGAAGTTACCCACCACGAAACTACCTAAATTATCACCGATGGACTGTTTACTCTTTTCGATCAGGTTGGTATGGGGTATGGGCAAGCCCAGCGGATGGTGGAATAGCGCGGTAACGGCAAACCAATCGGCTAAAGCTCCTACCATAGCAGCTTCCGAAAAGGCTTTTACATAACCTATCCAGGGGGCAGGAGCCGTTTTTTGTCCGTAAATCATCAATATATAAACGACCACCATCAGCAAAAAAAGGCCGGTAG
>JBEBUO010000088.1:0-9068 GCA_040393285.1 Taibaiella helva
GGCCCTTGTCTTTGCCCAAATGCCGGTAGGCCTTTTCTGTAGCTTCGCGCCCACGGGGGGTGCGCATGATGTATCCCTCCTGTATCAGGAAGGGCTCATACACTTCCTCAATGGTACCCGCCTCTTCGCCTACAGCCGTAGCTATATTATTGATTCCCACCGGTCCGCCTTTGAACTTTTCTATCAGGGTACTCAGTATACGGTTGTCCATATCATCCAGGCCGCTGGCATCCACATTCAGGGCGCGGAGGCTGTGCTCCGTAATGCCCAGGTCGATTACGCCATTACCGAGCACCTGGGCGAAATCGCGCATGCGGCGTAGCAATCCATTGGCAATCCGTGGTGTGCCCCTGCTGCGCCGGGCTATTTCCGCAGCAGCGTCTGAGGTCACCTTTACCTGTAACAAACCTGCAGAGCGCACTACAATTTTTTGCAGCACTTCTGCTTTATAATAATCGAGCCTTGATTTGATACCGAAGCGTGACAACAAGGGCGAGGTGAGCAAACCCGAGCGAGTGGTGGCACCAATGAGGGTAAAGGGACTCAAGCCCAACTGCACCGATCGCGCGTTGGGCCCGCTTTCTATCATCAGATCGATCTTGTAATCTTCCATGGCGGAATAGAGGTACTCTTCCACCACCACACTAAGCCTATGAATTTCGTCTATAAACAACACGTCCCTGGGTTCCAGGTTGGTGAGCAGACCGGCCAGGTCGCCAGGCTTTTCCAGCACCGGTCCGCTGGTTTCTTTGATAGAGGCACCCAGTTCGTTGGCTACAATTCGGGAAAGGGTGGTTTTACCCAGACCCGGAGGGCCGTGAAACAGCACATGATCCAGTGCCTCCCCCCGCATATTAGCAGCCTTGATAAAGATCCGCAGGTTCTCAATCAGCTGCGGCTGACCGGAAAAATCTTCTATCGTTTGCGGGCGAATGCTGTTTTCGTATTCTTTATCCTTAGGGGTAAGTTGCTGGTCGGGTCGTATCGGAGTGGGTTCCATATCACATGCATAAGGTAAACGGTAAAATTAATGCTTTCGCGCGAGACCGGAAGCAGACTACCAGACCCTGTGTTATACGACAGAGGAAGCGACACCCCTTACATGTAGCATGTCGTCATTCCTTCATGGTCCGTTTCACAGCTACTCGTGCACGATGAGTTTGGTCGTGGCCTTTTCGGTGCCATCTTTATTTACCGCAAATACAAGATACACCCCGCTCTGCACTTTGCGGCCCGTATAATCACGGCCATTCCATACCGCCTGACCACCGAAGGCGGTAGTACGATAGACCAGCTGGCCGGAAATATCGGTAAACCTTACATCAGATCCTTCTGCCACGCCCCTCACCGCTATCATGCCCTCATAACCGGGAGGAACGGGATTGGGGTAGACGAGCAAGGGGTCTTCTGTTGTGCTGCTCCCTTCTGTTGCCGTGCTCCTGAATACGGCAATACCTTTATCCGTAGAAAAATAAACGTCGCCCCTTACGGGATCAATATTAATTCGTAAAATTCTATTCGAAGGCAGCGGGCTGTTCTCTTCAGTAAAGCGGTAAATGGTTTCGCCAGCGTCTTCGGACAATAACCACACACCATTTGCCGTACCTACCCATTTCCTGTTAGCCCCATCTACAGCAATTGCGTATACAGACTGCTCAAAAAACAAATGACCGGCAAACTGGTCTTCTTGTACCACTTTCAGGCTGGCATCACATTTCCTGTCGATAACTTCGGCAGGGCAATACACAATGCCAATCCCATTACTGGTGCCAATCCAGATGGCGCCATCCTTATCCTTGGCCATACTCAAGGCAAAATTATCCGGCAGGTTGCCCGATGATTCGCCTTTCCGGAGTATCCGGTAACGGTCATCATTATTCACTTCTAATGTACCATTGTCATCATACACAATAACCCCGCCACCTGAAGGCGCAATAAACCATTTCTGACCATAATCGTCTACCAGCACATCGGCCGCAGAGTGGGCAGGATTACCGCCGTTTTCCGTGATGCTACGCCCTTGATACCAGTCACCTCCGGGGGTCATTACCGTCAATTCATTGCTGGAACCGAAATTACTCATCCACAGGTTACCCTGATCATCTAATGCCAGCCCGGATAGCATGTACAAACCCGGGTTACCGAAATACTCAGGCAAATAACCATCATTAAACACCTCCCAGGAGCCGTCGGCTTGCATGATGAGCAGACCGCCGGCGTAAGAGGCTGCATATACTTTACCTGTATTCCTGTCTTTCAGGATACGTAAAAAATCCTGCACGTTGTCATTATCGCTCACCCAGGGAAAGTTTTTCCAGACCCCATCTTTATAATGCGAAAACATGGCCCGGTTATTTGTTGGATTGTTGGCCAGGTTTCTACCACCATGCGCTACCCAGAGCTCTCCGTTGTAGGCTGAAATATCGAATGCCGATGGGGTAATAGGCCCGGAGGGATAATAGGCCTGTGTTTCTGTGGCCGAAATTCTTTTCCTTAACCCATGCTGGCTGGTGGACAGGTAATGGCTGTTTTGCCCGAACCAGATGTCTCCATTATCCAGTTGCAATATTTTCGTGGGTGCTTCACAGGCAAAGGAGTCAGTTGTCGCTCCTACAGCATTGAGGTGTATACCGTAGCCTTTGGCCAGCGGGCTGCTTACTGCTGCACTTACCCACAAACCGGATGTGCTGCCATCAAGACGGGTAACCGGATAATCGGTTTCCCTGAAAAAAGTCACTTCATTGTCTTGCCATACAAATATCGTATCGCCCTGGGCCCCGTAAATCCGGTCCCCTACCATGGCCAGGTATTGCATCGCCTGCGCATCCAGCTTCTCCCACGAAGCGTAGTTCTGAAAATTAGGATTATCCAGGGTGGTTGTAAACAAGCCCACACTTGTTGCCACATAAATCCGGTTGTTGCGGATCAGGCAATCGAAGACCGCTGCTGACGCATTCCCTTCAAAAAAGTTGACCGTTTCTTTGACCTCCCGTTTACCCAGGTTGACCACCAGAAGACCAACACCGGAGCTTACGTAAGCCATGCCATTTGAGGCGACAATATGATGTACGGCCTTATCTCCATTCACCTGAGCCAGTTTAAGATCAGGAAGATTATAAAATAAGCCGTCTTTAAAAAGATCCATGTTGCTGTTGTCGTAGGCCATTAGCACGTACTTGCTTTGCGGATCATAGGCAATGGCCGTAATGCCTACATCGTGCATGCCGGTAGCCTTGCTGTATGCAGACATATCACCATCCACGCGGTTGTAGGTAAACATACCGGATGTGGTGGCACAGTAAAACACCTCGTTATCGGCAGCTATATCGGTAATCTGATGGTAGGGCAGCAGACTCCGCCAACCCTCTACCGCCGGCCCTTGCGCCTGAGCGCTAACCATTGGTGCGGCAATAAAAAACAGCAAACAACTAATAACCAGAGCCTTGATCGTATTCCTTTGTTTCATACTCGTTCAAAAATACTAATTAAACGCAATTAGCCGGTCATTCGTATGCCGGCTAATTGATTATTTGAGATGTTTCAGGTTGATGACCTCCTGCTTGGTAAGGAAGCGCCATTTACCTCTTAAGACGTTTTTCTTGGTGAGGCCGGCATATACCACCCGGTCCAGTTTTTCCACTTCATATCCCAGGGACTCGAAGATACGGCGCACAATACGGTTTTTACCACTATGTATCTCCAGCCCGATCTCATTCTTTTTATCCAGATACTCCAATTGATCCACTTCAATACGTCCGTCTTCCAGTTCCAGGCCTTCGCGTATTTTATCAAAGTCGGCCTTTGCCAGGTTCCGATCTAGTGTTGCTTTATATACTTTTTTGATATCGTATTTAGGATGGGATAGTTTTTGCGTCAGGTCACCGTCATTGGTGAGCAGCAACAGGCCGGTTGTATTCCGGTCCAGACGGCCTACCGGGAATACCCGCTCTTCTATATGATTGACGAGCATATCCATTACCGTACGGCGTCCTTTAGGGTCATCAGTGGTCGTGATGAAACCTTTGGGCTTATTCATAAGGATATACACCAGGTTCTTTTGTACCACCAGGCGTTCCCCGTTCAGTTTAATATGGTCTTCCGTACTTACTTTAAAACCCGGTTCGGTTATTACAGCATCATTGACGGTCACCTTACCGTCTTTTATCAATACGACGGCATCACGACGGCTACATACGTCGCAATGGGCAATATACTTATTAAGTGGCATCGGCTGACCTTCTAGCTCGGCCCCACGGGTAATTTCCGTCGCTTTCTTTCCTGCGGCACTACTGGCATAGGCTTGTTCAAAGGGGTTCTCGTCATCAAACTGCTTTTTGAACTTGCTGTCCGCATCATGTCGGTTCCGCTGGCGCCGTGCATCCCGGTCTTCTTCTACGGTATTTTTCCCTTTAAAGCGGATATCGCTCTTGCCGAATTTGCGTTCCACAGGCTTATCCGTCCACTTATCCAGTTCCTTTTCAAATGTTACCTCATCTTCTTTCCGGGGTTCAGCCTGCTGGGCAGCCAGTTTTCTCTTATGGGCAGCCAGTTCATCATCGTCCATGCGACCAAAGGTATGCGCGTAACGGTTTGGCTTTTTTTCTTCGGGCTTTGGTTTGTTCCATTTATCGCCTGAAGCACCCCGCTCCGGGCGTGCGGGCCGGGGGCTCCGCTCTGAATCGCTGTTAAAACGTTTCCGTCCGGGTTTCTCCTCTTCATAGTTGCCAAATGTCTTGCGGGACGTGGGTTTATGTTTCCCTTTTTCAAATTTCTTAAAAGGATGATCTTCTTTTTGCGCGGGCTTGCCGGCAGACTTATCGCCTGTATGAGCAGCTGGCTTTCTGAAGGGTGGCTTCCCATTGTCTCCGTTGCGCTTTTGTGCGGCAGGACGGTCGGAAGAGAATGATTTTTTAGGCATAAAATAGATAAAAAAAGTGGTGAGTAATGTGTCATTAAGCGAAAGCCGGCCGGTTTTACTGATTCCTGGCTATATTGGCCAGTTGTCCGCATGCGGCATCAATATCCTTACCGCGACTGCGACGAAGACGGGCATTCACCTTGTTTTTTGCCAGATAATCCATAAACGTATCTACTACGCTTTCGTCTGGTTTGGAAAAGTCGGCCTGGTCAATGGCATTGTATTCAATCAGGTTGACCAGGTCGGCAGGTATCTGGCGATAAATCTTCACCAGCTCCCGGGCATCCTCCATGCTGTCATTAAAGTTCTTGAAAAGAATGTATTCCAGGGTGATTTCATTTCCCGTCTTCTGATAAAAATAGTTAAGTGCGTCCACCAGCGATTTAAGGTCATTGCTCTCATTAATAGGCATGATCTCATCACGTTTCTTATCATTGGCGGCATGCAGCGACAGGGCCAGTTTAAACTTCACTTCATCGTCGCCCAACTGCCTGATCATTTTGGCCACACCCGCTGTTGACACCGTAATGCGTCGCGGGCTCATGCCCAGCCCATCAGGCGAAGTAATGCGTTCAATCGCTTTAAGTACATGTTTATAATTGAGCAAGGGTTCCCCCATGCCCATAAAAACGATATTGCTGAGGTGGCGATCAAAGTTGGCTTCAGCTTGCTGGTTCAGCAAGGTTACCTCATCTACGATTTCGTCAAAATCAAGGTTGCGGCTGCGCGGCAGATAGCCGGTAGCACAGAATTTACAGCTGAGGCTGCAACCTACCTGAGACGATACACAGGCGGTCATTCTCTTTTCTGTCGGGATCAATACACCTTCTATATACCGATCGTCATGTAACTTAAGGCGGCTTTTTACCGTTCCGTCATTACTGAACTGAGTATGATCAATTGTTACTTTAGGGATATAAAATGCTTGGTTAAGCTGCTCGCGAAGTGCTTTTGACAGGTTACTCATTTCATCAATGGCACCTACATGTTTCTTCCACACCCAGTCGTGGATTTGTGCTGCCCTGAACCCGGGCTCTTTCCATTCCTTCATCAGGGCTTCTATTTCCTCCAGGGGCACATGTCTCAGATTTTTCATCTGTGAAAAAAATTTGAGCAAAGGTACGTTATTAATACCGAAACCATATCATTAAACCTTATATATCGATCAAGCGGTACGCTGATCACAAAAACTCCCACAAAACAATAAACCCCACCTATAGTAGATGGGGTTTATTGCACTTTAAAGGTTATTTTGTTCGGTTTAGCGGGCTACATTAACAGCGCGCTTTTCGCGGATTACCGTCACTTTGATCTGCCCAGGATATTGCATTTCTTTTTGGATCTTGTCGGCTATTTCGAAGCTGAGGCGATCACTATCGGCATCACTTACTTTGTCGGCTTCCACGATTACGCGTAGCTCGCGACCGGCCTGTATCGCGTAGGCTTTTTCCACACCATCGTAGGCTACGGCCAGGTTTTCGAGGTCCTTGATCCGTTGCAGGTAGCTTTGCATAATTTCCCTGCGGGCACCCGGGCGGGCACCGCTAATGGCATCACAAGCCTGAATAATGGGGGAAATAATATATGACATCTCCATCTCATCATGGTGGGCACCGATGGCATTGATAATAGCGGGATGCTCTCCACATTTTTCGGCCAGGCGAGCACCCAGCAGCGCATGGCTCAATTCTGTTTCTTCATCGGGCACCTTACCAATATCGTGTAGCAAACCGGCACGCTTGGCCAGTTTAACAATCTTCTGTCCCAGACCCAGTTCAGCGGCCATAATACCGCATAAATTGGCCGTTTCTTTACTGTGCATCAGCAGGTTCTGACCATAAGAGGAGCGGAAACGCATTTTACCTACCATACGCACCAGGTCTTTATGCAAACCATGGATGCCCAGTTCGATAATGGTACGTTCTCCGATTTCCATTACCTGATCTTCAATTTGCTTTTTGGTTTTCTCCACCACCTCTTCGATACGGGCCGGGTGGATACGCCCGTCCTGTACCAGGCGCTGCAGGCTAAGGCGGGCAATCTCGCGGCGTAGCGGGTCAAAGCAGCTCAGCACAATGGCCTCGGGCGTATCGTCTATGATCAGATCCACGCCTGTGGCTGCTTCAATAGCCCGTATGTTCCGTCCTTCACGACCAATAATCTGGCCTTTAATTTCGTCACTTTCCAGGTTAAACACCGTGATGGCATTTTCGATGGTCTGCTCCGCGGCTACCCTTTGGATACTTTGGATCACTATTTTTTTCGCTTCCTTGCCGGCATTCAGCTTGGCCTCCTCCACAATTTCCTGAATGTGGGCCATCGCATCGGTACGGGCCTCTTCTTTCATCGCCTCTACCAATTCCGTCTTTGCTTCGTCTGCGCTTAAGTTAGCTACCTTTTCGAGTCGCTTAATGTGCTCTTCCTGATGTCTTTCCAGTTCGCTCCGCTTAATGCCCACAATTTCCAGTTGCTTCTCCAAATTAGCTTTCAACTGGTTGTGTTCATTGCTTTGCTTCTGCAGCACCTGTGTTTTGTCGTTGAGCGATTGCTCCTTTTGCTTTAACCGGCCTTCCGCATCTGCCAGTTTCTGATTGCGCTGTAATACTTCCTTTTCGTGTTCTGATTTAAGTTGTAAGAATTTTTCTTTGGCTTCTAATAGTTTCTTTTCTTTTAAGGTTTCTGCAAGTGTTTTGGCGTCTTCCGTAATCTTTTGTGCCTGTTGTTCTGCTTCCTGAATTTTATTTGCGGTATTTTTTGCAAAAATTATTTTACCCAGAAATATGCCTATAATCAAAGCCGCTACCGCGGCCAGAGCGGCTATTAACGCTGAATCCATATATTGCTATTGTCATTTTATTTGGTTAAGAATGGTATGTGTAGGCCCGTCCTCCTTATAATAAGGAAGCAGGCAGCCTGCGAAGTTAATATTTATTCCGCTAATTTTTAGTTTGCGCCCGGATTAAAGCGCTTGCGTAACCCCTGAGCTATGGGCTTACTCACCTCCCGTTAAATTGTATATTTCCTGAATATCTTTAAGAATTTGTTTAAAATCCAGCTGCAGATCTTTCAGGAGGCCGGTATGTAGGTCAAATACCCAGCCATGTACTATGGGATAACGCTTGCGAAGATAATTTTGCTGCACACTGGCCAGCTTGATCACGTTCACACATTGTTCCTGCACATTCAGTTCAACCAGGCGATTGTACCGTGCTTGTTCATCAGTTATGGCGTTTAGTTCTTCTTTATGCAAGCGGTAAACATCGCGGATATTGCGTAACCAGGGATTAAGAATGCCCAGGTCTTTGGCTTGCATGGCGGCTTTCACACCACCACAGTTATAGTGACCGCACACCACGATGTGTTTTACATCGAGGTGTACCACACCGTAGTTGATCACCGCCATCACATTGAGATCGGTGCTGCATACTAAGTTGGCAATATTGCGGTGTACAAATACCTCGCCTGAGTCCAGGCCCATAATTTCATTAGCAGGCACACGGCTATCGCTACAGCCTATATACAGATAGTCAGGTGTTTGTGAAGAGGCAAGTCGGGTGAAGAAATCTTTGTCTTTATGGAGCTTATCGGCCACCCATTGCTTGTTATTTTCAAAAATTTGTTGATATGTGGGCATAATACATCTATATGGTTCCTTTGAATGTGTAAAGGTAAAGAGAAAGCAATGGTTTCCGGATTTTTTTTCGAATCCCATGCTCCGGTGTAATTTTCGTATCTTTGCGGGGATTATTCTTTTTCTGCAATACATGCAGGTTTCCGGGGCCGCCCGGTTTTGACAGCATCAGTGCGGGGAAGGTGTAAGCATGCAGCGCGTTGTGTAATTAGCGCTTTAATCTGAATACCCACATTTTATCTGGCAATACTCAGTATGCCATGGCTGCCTAATCAGTGATTAGTTAGTCATTAGGGCCGCCCGGGCGGGTTTACCTGTTACCATGCCCCGCCGCCGACTCAAAACAAAACACAGGTTGCTGTTGTAGTATGCCGTGCCTGCAACTTAAGACCATCCGGCTAAGCCGAAGTTTGGTTTGTCCGCTTCCTGACATCGGTCGACAACTAATAACGGAATAAGCATGTAGAAAGCTTTTTCAGCAGATGTTTGGACGCGGGTTCGATTCCCGCCGGCTCCACC
>JBEBUO010000089.1:0-8992 GCA_040393285.1 Taibaiella helva
TGAATATTTTGACCCCGTTTTCCCGGCCGGCACGTAAAGCCCTTTGTTCTTCTTCAGGCAGGTGATGTTCTTTTACACAGGCATCGCTACAGCAACCGTCATACTGAGCGGCACAAGCAGCACATTGGATGAACAGCAGGTGGCAGCCGTCATTTTTACAGTTGGTATGCGTGTCGCAGGCTTGCCCGCACTGGTGGCATTGGGCAATGACATCTTCGGTGATGCGCTCACCCAGGCGTTCGTCAAACACAAAATTTTTTCCGATAAACTTCAGGGGTAGGTTTTGCTCCTTTGCCCTTCGGGCATATTCTATAATCCCGCCTGCTACGTGAAATACATGCTCAAAGCCCTTGTGCAGCATATATGCGCTGGCTTTTTCGCAGCGAATACCGCCGGTACAATACATCACTATGTTCTTGTCCTTCTTATCCTGCAATAATTCAAGAGCCATGGGCAGCTGATCGCGAAAGGTGTCGGAAGGCACTTCTATAGCGTGTTCAAAATGGCCCACCTCATACTCGTAGTGGTTGCGCATATCTACAAAGATGGTTTCGGGATCCTCGGCCATCCGGTTTACCTCTTCTGCTTTCAGGTAATGCCCCACATTGGAGGGATTGAAATCGGGGTCGTCTATGCCGTCGGCTACGATTTGCTTGCGTACTTTCATACGCAGTACCCAGAACGATTTTCCGTCATCGTCTACAGCAATATTGAGCCTTAAGCCATCCAGTTCGGGGTCGGCGGTATACAACTTTTGCTTAAACGCTTCCCAGTTGTTTTTGGGTACACTCACCTGTGCATTGATGCCCTCGGAGGCAATGTAAATGCGTCCGAAAACATGCAGCTCAGAGAATACGAGGTAGAGCTCATCGCGAAAGGCTTGTGGGTCAGGAATAGGGAAATACTTGTAAAAGGAAACTGTCACGCGTGGCTCCGTTTCGGCCAGCATACGTGCTTTCAGTTCCTCATTCGAAATTCGGTTGTGTAACACTGGCATGGTGCTCGTCCTTTTCTTTTTGAGGTAAAAACAGGGACAAAATTACAAATTTCCTGATTATACCTATCCTTATTGTCCCAACCGCTTTAAGGCTTCAGTTGCTTCCTGGTGGTGTGGTTTAAATACCAGGGCCTGGCGGTAGGCTTCGCCGGCACTGTCCTTCTGCCCGGTAAGTTCAAATGCCACACCTTTTTGATAATAAGCTTCGGCGCTGTTGGGTGCGGTCGTAATCGCCAGGTTAAAAATACGGAGGGCTTTTTCTGCCGAATCCTGACGCAGTAGTATTTTCCCTGTTTGCAGGTAGGCCTCTGTATAGTCCCGGTCGTACATCAGGCAATTGTGGTAGGCCGCTTTGGCCTGCTGCCATTGTTGTTGCTGTTCATAAAAATAGCCGATGTCAAACAAAGGATCGGCATTTAATGTGTCCAGCTGGAAGGTATATTTGTACTGATCTACGGTTTTCGGATGCTTCATCGCCCCATAATAGTCGGCCAGTTGATAAGCAGCATCATAATAGCCGGAATCAACTTTTAAGGCCATTTGGGTATAAGTAATGGCTGCGGGCGTATCGTTTTGCGCAGCTTTAATCTGTGCCTGGGCATATAAGGCGTCCGGGTAGTCAGGGGCTGCGCGCAGCACTTTATCCACTTGCTCCTGAGCTTCGGCCATCTGTCCACCCTGCAGGTAGGACCTGCTGAGCAACAGCCGCGTGCGGGCATCGCCTGGCAGCAGCTTCAGCCGGCGCTGAAAAGCAGTCTGCGCTTTAGCAGCTTGTCCCATATTCAGGTACAAAAAGCCCAGTGCCTCAGGATACGAAGGGTTAAGACTATCCAATTGATACGCCTGTAGCACATCCAGGAGCGAAAGGCTGTCTTCATGTACGCTGGCCAGCGCCTGAGCACGCAGAAAATACCATCTGGCCTCATCCGGATAAGCCTTTATGGAATCGGTATAGGGCTGCACAACCGGATTGTGGTAGGCCGGAGCCAAGGTATCGGATGAGTTTGTACCACAGGCGGTAAGCAGCAAGAACAGCGGTAGCCAATAGTTTTTCACTGCGTATAAGGAGCGGGTAGTAAATAGCACGGGAAACTACAATTTGTTTAACCAAGCAAATTTAGGGGAATACCGTCTTTAATGGTAGATGTTTGTGGCTTATGAAAAAACTATCCTCTTTCCTGCTCTTTTTTATCGGTGGTAGCCTTTTGTTATTCCTGAGCACCCTTTCCGGTTGTGGCAAAATGATTTATTATATCATCAAAGACATCAATGTGGACGTCATGCAATTTTCGGCGCCTGACGACCCTAACCCATTAGGAGTGGACGAGGGGGGAACCGCAGATTACAGCCGGTACTTTGTACAGGTTCGTTTTGATATCTCTAAACTGGAAAGCATGGCCGCGCGTCTGTTACCCGTAACCTCTGTGTATGCCTTCAAGCCTGGCCCGTCCACTTACCAAAATGTGGAGGGGCGTGTACAGGATATCAGGATTATTACCCTTCGTGACTATAATGCGGATTTCCCGGTGGGCTCCGATATGGCCGATGCCTGTAATTTTGCTGATCCTTATCTGGCCCTCCAACAAGGCGCTGTTGTGAGCAAACAAGACTTTATCAAAAGCCTTGAAGAGACGCAAAATGTAGATGATGTGATGACAAGTTATATCGCCTGCTCTTTTAAGACACCAACGCCGGCCACTGCCGGCCTGCAGCAGTTTGTTGTGGAAATTAGTATGGACTCCAACACCCTCTTGCGCGATACGACAGTCCTGTTTACCCTAAATCCCTGATAAGATGAAGACTTTTCTTATTTACCTCCTCAGCCTTTGCCTGGCGCTTCCCCTTGCCGGGCAGGACCGGGACGAACGAAAATTGTATATCCTGGCCGAATGTATGGTGCATGCAAATATCAATGGCGCTGATATACATCAGGAGGTTGGCAACCAAGCCTACTTGCAATCGACATTTACCACAGGACTAACTATAGGCGGTGGTATCCGGCTGAAGCGACCCGGCGGGTTTATTTATTTTCAGCCTGGCCTGGGCATTCGTATCGACCCGCAGCAACTACACCTGTCCGGGGATGCATCCGAAACCATTTATAAGTTTACCAATATTTACTTGTCGCTTAAGCCCACCATAGGCTGCACTTTTCCTGTTGCGCCAAACCATTACCTGGATTTCGGATTGGGCATGAACCTGCTTTTTTCCTTACATAACGAATCTGTAGACCCCAGCCTGAGTTACCAGCCCTACATAGATGAGGTAACGGGATCCGAGCTGAATTATGTGGCCGGCTACCGGCATTTTTCCTGGGGCGATAGCCGGAGAAACAAAGATTTATTTTTTGTTCCCGCCGTGCCCAATGGCCTTATTCAGCTGGGCTACGTAAACCACACACTATTGAAAGACAGGCGTCCGCTCAGGCTGGCGGTGGAGGTTTCTGGGCAGCTGGGCAGAAGGAAGGAGGAGGGCGCTGGTAACAGAGGCCTGTATACGACCCTGGATAAAGACAGGAATATACGCACTACTGAAATTTTTAGTGACCGGTATCATTATGTAGGCTTATCCTGTAGCTTTGCCTTTTGATTTTTAAGTTTTTATTGGGGCTGCCTCCCTATATAAATGAATAACTTAGTGCAAATTTTTTGTTCCCTATGGATAGGATAAGCCATATTCTTCAGAAGCTGGATCAGATGTATCACAATGATCAGGCGAAGACCCGGATTGATATTGACCTGATGCTGGATTATACCCGTGTATTGTATGCCGACCTGCATGAGCGCCTGCTGCAATTGCCACAACAGGAAATGCGTATGCCGGAGCCGGAGCAGACGGAGGACACAGATCATTCAACGCCGGAAAGTGAGCCGGTATCTGCCGTGTCGTCCCATGAGGAGGAAACACCGGCGCCTACAGCAGTAGCAGATGTACCGGTCGGGGTACCCGAAGCAACGGTAGCCGATAGCGATGAGGACGAGACGGAGCAGGTGGTAGAAGAACTGGAACGGGACACCAAAGGAATTAATTATGAACCGCCTGCAAGCATACATCATGCCGCTCCGGAAGCCACACAGGTATGGGTAGAGGAAGCGCCTGAGCCACCTGCCCCTACACCGGAAATCATACCTCTGTCTGTGCCCGATTTGCCGGCAGCACCCACACCCCGGCCCGCCGCCATACAAGGGTTTACCCTACCCAAGGATATTCGTAAAACCATTGGTATCAATGATAAATACCTGTACCTGAATGAGCTCTTTAATAACCATAAAAGTAATTATGAAGAGACCCTGGACCGGTTAAGCGGACTGGATACCTATAAGCAGGCCGAAGAATGGCTTTGGTCTGGCGTGGCCAGGGACAATAAATGGGATAAGGAAGAAGCTACGGTACAGGATTTTTTTACCACACTTCAGAAATTCTTTGCCTCCAGGTAATGGAGAATGAGCTTACTGGCGCCCAGCTGCCCTTGTACATACTGAAAGGCCAGGCTGCCCATTTGCGATAGCGCCGCTGTATTCTGAAACAATGCAGCGAGCATTCGCGTGTCTGTAGAACTGACTGCGGCACCCAGTTCAACCAGGTCAATAGCCTCGCGGTAGCGGCTGTACTCGGGGCCGAAAAAGATGGGTTTTTGAAATACGGCAGGTTCTACAATATTATGGATGCCGCTTTTGGTAAAGCCACCGCCTACCCATATCACGTCAGCATAATAATAAGCATTTGCCAGTTCTCCTATGGTATTCAGGATGCAAATTCTTTTTTCCCGCAATACCGCATCTTCCGAGTCCCAAAAAGAGAATTGCCCGGTAAATAGGGCCTTGATTTCCGAAATACGGTCGGGCTGGATGTCATGGGGTGCAAGGAGCAACTTGAAATGATCGGGCAGCTGCTGCATCAGCTCGCGCAGCAGCTGATCGTCTTCCAGCCAGGTACTGCCGGCAATAATGAGCTGATGCCCTTCCTTGAAGACCGCTACACGGGGAATGTTGGTGCGGTGGCTGAGCAGCCTGGCTGCGCGGTCAAACCGCGTATCGCCCGCTACCTGTACCGTGTGTATGGATAGTTGTTCCAGTAAATGTTTGGAGGCTTCATCCTGCACAAAAATCTGTTGGAACATACCCAGCATCCTGCGGTGTAGTCCGCCGTACCATTTAAAAAAGGGCTGCCTTTTTTGAAAAATAGCAGAAAACAGAATCACCGGAATGCCCTCTTTTTTTAGGGTATCGAGGTAATGATACCAGAATTCATACTTCACAAACAAAGCCAGCCGGGGTTTCACCAGGTGCACGAAGCTACGGGCGTGCTGACGGCTGTCTGTAGGCAGGTAAAAGATATGATCGGCGCCTGGGTAATTTTTATGTACTTCATACCCCGATGGAGAGAAAAATGTGAGCACCACACTTTTATCAGGATGTTTTTTGCGTAGTGCTTCCAGTATGGGCCGGCCTTGTTCAAACTCGCCCAGGGAGGCGCAGTGCATCCATATCCGCTCCCTGCCGTCCCGGGCCATGGCCTGTCCGATTCGCTCCAGAAGCTGTTTCCTGCCGTGAATAAATGCCCTGGCTTTGGGCTGGAAGATGGCGGCAATGCGTATGGCAAGGCGGTAGAGTAATAGTCCGATATGGTAAATGAGCAGTCCTATAGTGTTGTCTTTTGATACACGTGGTTAGGTTTCAATATTAATTTTCAGGGTGTCATAAGCCAGGTGTTTTCCGGGTGGCAGGCCCGCCTCTACTTCCTCATGTCGCCCCAGCTGGTGACTGATATGGGTAAAATACGTTTGGCGGGCGCCTAGCTCGTCGGAAACGGCAATGGCCTCTGACAAGGTAAAATGAGAAATATGGGCTTCATGCCGCAGCGCGTTCAGCACCACAATGTCACTCCCTTTTATCTTTTCCATTTCCGGCTGCGCTATAAAGTTGGCATCGGTAATATAAGTAAAGTTGCCCACCCTGAACCCCAGCACCGGTAGCTTGTAGTGCAATACTTTAATGGGCTGAAACTTCAGGTCGCCAATGGTAAAAGCCTGATTGTTGATGTTCCGGATATCCAATACAGGAATGCCGGGATAGTGCACGCCATTAAATACGTATTGAAACTCGCGGCGCAGCACTTCTTCCGTGGCTTCATCGGCATACAGGTCAATTCCCTTGTTTTGCCAGTAGTTATAAGCCCTTATGTCGTCCAGTCCGGCCACGTGGTCCTTGTGGCCATGGGTGTAAGCCACTGCGTCTATTTGCCCCACGCCGGCGCGTAGCATCTGGTAGCGAAAGTCGGGTCCGGTATCGATCACAACGCTGGTGGTGGCGCTTTTGATCCAGATGGAGGAGCGGAGCCGCTGATCTTTTTTGTCGGGCGAGGTACACACGGCGCAGGTGCAACCAATAAAAGGTACCCCCTGAGAGGTGCCGGTTCCTAAAAATGTTACAGTTGTTGCCACGCTTACAGATTCATTTGTGTTTGCACAGAACCATCGCCGTTTTTCGCCGGCAAGCCGGTTAGCTGGCGGTACCATTTCAGCATCTCGTCACTCAGTTCCGACTCATTTACCGTAATGGTAGGCAAAATTTCTACCAGGGCATTAATGCGTCCTTCCAGGTCCAGAAAGCGGTTAATTACTGCTATCCGCCTTTCATCCAGAAGACAGTACCCCGAATTGAAATTGCCTTTTTCATAACGTATCCGGAACCGCGCTTCTTCAAAAAGCTGTTCCAGCTTCTTTAAGGTGTTTGCTGTATATTTGAGGTTCATTTTTCTAAATATTTCAGGCGTTCCCAAGCGAATGGCAAAGATGTTACTCGCCGGTCAGCCGGATCAAACCTTTCGGTTATATGTCCAAAATTAGTAAAATAGCCTCAATTCTGGGGATCCTGTTATCCACAACTGCTGTTCCTGTGCTGGGGCAGTACTATAACGACGCCTATAACCGGCTTACCGGCGGTTTGGTAGCCGGTATCAATACCAGCCAGGTAGATGGTGACGGGTATAAAGGTTATGATAAAATCGGTTTTACAGGCGGGGGCGTACTTTTTCTCCCGTTTGGCGACATGGATATGCCTTTTGATGCCACCATTGCCTTAAGTCTGGAGGTCTTATACACCCAAAAAGGAGCTTATGGCCCCGATCCCATTCCCGGCACCTCTTTTCGCAGCCAACAGATCAAACTGCATTATGCAGAAGTGCCCATACTACTCAATCTGTACCGCGGACCCCGAAAAAGCGGTTTTGGAGCCGGCTTTTCCGTATCCTACCTCGGGTTCAGCGAGGAATTGGTGGAGCGTTTAGGAGGCGTTGTGATTAAGGACGGACTGCCGTTCAAGAAATTTGACTTCAATTTTGTGCTCAGTGGCCATATTCACATATGGCAGGGCTTTTTTATAAGTCCCCGTTTCCAGTATTCCCTGGCCTCTGTCCGGGATAACAATGGTGCTTATGGCGGACGTAATGAACAATTCAACAATGTATTTTCCCTTCGCCTCATGTACCTGGTAGGGCAGCAGGAGCGTTAAGCCGGTTTCTCTACCGTTTTTGTGCAGGTAAAGATATGTTGATGTCATCTGCCTGTGCTTGAAAAGGGTAAATGACTAACTTTGCCTTGAAATAATGGCAACAACAATGCAATATTACGCGGCCTCCCTTACAGGATATCAGCGGTTAAAGACAAGAGAAGTAAGCATAGGTAATCTGTTACTGGGCAATGGCCATCCTATACGCGTGCAGACTATGACCACCACCGATACCATGGATACGATGGGCACGGTGGCGCAGACCATTCGCTGCATAGAAGCAGGAGCGGAACTGGTGCGCATTACGGCACCTAGTAAGAAAGAAGCCGAAAACCTGAAACATATTAAGGACGAGCTTCGCCGGCAGGGTTATGAGGTACCCCTTGTGGCTGATATCCACTTTACGCCCAATGCTGCCGAGATAGCTGCCCGGATTATAGAAAAAGTGCGGATTAACCCCGGTAACTATGTAGATAAAAAAAGGTTTGAGCAGATCGATTATACAGATGTGGCCTACCAGGAAGAGATTGCCCGTATCCGGGAGCGCTTTACACCACTGGTGCAGATATGTAAGGAATATGGTACGGCTATGCGTATCGGTACCAACCACGGCTCACTTAGCGACCGTATCATGAGCCGATACGGAGATACGCCTATGGGTATGGTGGAAAGTGCCATGGAATTTTTACGCATTGCCCGCGACGAAAGCTACCATAATATTGTACTGAGTATGAAGGCCAGCAATCCTAAGGTAATGGTGCAGGCCTACCGGCTGCTGGTGCAGACCATGGACCAGGAATTCGGGGAATGTTATCCCCTGCACTTAGGCGTTACCGAAGCCGGCGACGGTGAGGACGGACGCATTAAAAGTGCCGTAGGCATAGGCGCTTTGCTGGAAGATGGTATAGGCGACACCATACGTGTGAGCCTCACGGAAGAGCCCGAGGCGGAAATTCCTGTTTGTCGCGATCTGGTAAGCCGTTATGCGCAAATGCCGCCTGCTACCCCTACGGAGGAGCAGATTAGCCTGCCTTACAACCCTTTTTCCTACCAGCGTCGTATGACCCTGTCCGCAGGCCATATCGGTGGCGGGCAGGTGCCCGTAGTTGTGGCAGATATGCGTAGGGTGGAGGTCCTAAAGCCTGGCCATTTAGAAGCCATTGGGTATCGCTACAGCGAGGCATTAGATAAATGGCATATCAGCGACACTGCCGCCGATTTTATATTTACCGGCCGGCAGGTCCTTGATTTTACCTTACCCGGCATGCTAAAGGTAATACTGGAACAGGCCGCCTGGCAGCAGGCCGCTGATAAGTCCAAGTATTTTCCGTTGTTCGATATTGTATCATATACAGACAAGGGCATCAATCGTTCCGATGAGTTGAATTTCGTGCTGTTGGAGAGTGATATGATGCACCAGGATGAACTTGCTCAGCTACTGGCTGCATTAAAAGCCGATCCTACTGTTGTATTATGTCTTCGGTCT
>JBEBUO010000090.1:0-8985 GCA_040393285.1 Taibaiella helva
CTAAATTGAAGCACCGGTTGAAAATACTGCGCAACCAGAACCTGGAGCAGGAATACTATGCGCTTCTGGGCCAGCGGGAAAGCCAGCCTTTGCGCAAGCTGTATTATCGCCTGGAATCCGTCTTATTACGCCGGCAGGAAGCCCGCCTGCAAGGTGCAGCAGTGTTTTGTACCGTGGCCTTGCACGACCATGATTTTTTCAAACAAATGTATCCTGGAAAAATACATGCCTATATTCCGTCCTTTCAGCCCTATACACGAGTAGTGGCCCGAACCGGATGCGGCAAATATGCGTTGTATCATGGCAATCTGGGGCATCCCGAGAATGAGGAGGCTGCTTTATTCTTACTTCAGGAAGTGATACCCCGGGTGGGGCTGCCATTCATTATTGCGGGCCGTATGCCTGGTAAGGCCATAAAGCAGGCCTGTGCCCGCCAGAAGGGGGTAACGCTTATAGAAAACCCGGCTATGGAGCAGATGGAACGCCTGATTTCGGAGGCCCAAATGCACGTGCTGCCTACTTTTCAAGCTACCGGGCTGAAGCTTAAGCTGCTCCACGCCCTCTTTAACGGGCGCCATGTGCTTGTAAATAAAGAAATGATAGCCGGTACGGGTCTCGAAGCAGCCTGTACGCTGGCCGAAGGAGCTTCCGGCTTTGTAGCATGTATCAGAGAAAAGGAACAGCAACCTTTTACTGAGGAGGATATTACTTATCGCCAGCAATTATTATCCCAACATTATAATAACCAGGCAAATGCAGCTCTTATTAAATCGTTTCTGACAACGATACATCCTGAATAGCGCCCTGTTGGATGCGCACTACCCGGGCCGGGTATTTTTTCAGCAAGCCGTAATCGTGGGTGGCCATGACTACAGCCGTGTTAAAATCACGGCATATGGTAAAGAGTAGTTGCATGATGATGTCCGTGGTTTCCGGGTCCAGGTTTCCGGTAGGTTCATCGGCCAGGATTAGTCTCGGGTTATTGAGCAGGGCACGTGCTATATCCACGCGTTGTTGTTCCCCGCCGCTCATTTCGTAGGTCATCTTGTACCCTTTGGCCTGTAGGCCTACTTTGCCCAGTACGCTGTCTATTTTCTCTTCAATAAGGGCTTTGTCTGTCCAGCCGGTAGCCCTTAATACAAAAGAAAGATTGTCATGCACATTGCGGTCGGTAAGTAATTGAAAGTCTTGGAATACAATGCCCAGATTGCGCCGCAGCAGGGGTACCGTCTTCCAGTTCAGCTCTTTCAGGTTAAACCCGGCTACTTCGCCCTCGCCCTCCTTGAGTAACAGGTCGCCGTAAAGTGTTTTGAGTAAACTCGATTTGCCGGAACCTGTTTTGCCAATAAGATAAACAAACTCTCCTTGCTTTACCTCCAGATCCACATTGCCTAGAACAAGGCTTTTGCCTTGATATATCTGAACATTCTTTAACACTACCGGTGCACTTGCTGACATGCCTGATTATTTTATTTCGCTTACAAAAATACGAGGTTTACCTGGTTTATAACGGACGCTGCCTGACGGGTCGGAACGTTTATCTGCTATTGTTTTTCACCGGTTACCTTGATGGTTCCTTTGATATCCATAGGCATTTCCTGTCCGCCGGCTTTTATCTTCCCTTTAATGTCCTGGTCGGTTTTGGCCGAAATAATATGGCCTGAGCTCACCGACAATTCCATAGTTGCATTCTGCGTGCCGTTAAGCTCCATTTCAAGAGGGATACCCTGGTCTTCGGTCTTTTTAGAAGGCAGGGTCATCGTAGAGTGTGCTTTTAGGGTCGCTACATCGCCGTTTACGGACTGTAGCGTATAAGTGCTTTCGATAGTGATGGTAAAGCCGGAGAAATTCATGCTGGATTTCTTAGTCCAGCTGTCACCGGGTTTTACGGTTTTACCGGGATACATATCAAAGGAGCTGGCCATCATCATTTTGATGGAGCTATCGCTAAACTGGTTCTTAATGTCCACCTGCAGGTCACCGTTTCCCTGGGTAAGGGCCGTTACAATCGAGTCAAGACCATGGACGCTAACGATTGTGCCATCGGGAGCGATAAGCACGTCGAATGATTTACCGATAATCCTGCCCATAATGGCCAATACCGATTGATCCATTGTGGTATCGAACTCCGAATTATAGGTGATGCTACCCATTGGAGATGTGGTATTCATCTTGATCTGCTGGTAGGAAATGCTCAGTTTTTTGTTCTCGCCTTCTGCCTCTTTCATTTCATACAGCATGCCCATCAGCACATCCTGCTTCAGGTTGGCCATACCCTGATAGCTGATTTCCTGTTGCATATCGGTAGTATAGAGATATTTGTCGCCTGGCTTAAAATTGAGCTGTAGTTGTATGCCCTCACCGCTATTCGTGCCGGAGCCACAGGCATGGAGCAATAGCATCACTGAAAAAAGTAAGGAAAGGGACAGGCAGTTTTTGAATAATTTCATGAGCTGTAGTTTTATGATCAGGCAAATATAAAGTTTTATGCACGGAGATAAAGTATGTAATCTTTGTTATTTTTGTGTCTTATGTACCTTAAACGTATGCCAGGCTTGCTGAAGGCTTTGGCACCCGCACATGTTACCTGGTCCGGACCTGCTGATACGGCCAGGCCTGCGGTGTACCTTACCTTCGACGACGGACCCCATCCTAAAGCCACCTCATTTGTGCTGCAACAATTGGCTGCATATGAAGCGCAGGCTACTTTCTTTTGTTTAGGTAAAAATGTGTTGGCTTTTCCGCAAATTTATCAGGACCTATTGGGCGGCGGCCATCAGGTAGGCAATCATACCCATAACCATGTAAAGGGATGGTCCAGCCCGGTGAAGGATTATGTCAACGATGTGCTGGAGGCCGGAAAATGGATAGACAGCAAGTTGTTCAGGCCGCCATATGGCCGTATGAAGCGCATGCAGGCCAGGGTCTTGCAAGAAAGAGGCTTTCGTATTGTGATGTGGAGTTTGCTCAGTGGCGACTTTGACACCGGCATTGATGGTAAGGCTTGTCTTGAAAATGTTATTTTCCACCTTAAGCCGGGCGACATTGTTGTGTTTCACGATAGCGAAAAAGCCTGGGAGCGGATGTCCTATGCGCTGCCTCGCGTGCTGGCCTTTTGTGCTGACAAAGGTTGGGCCGTAAGGGGCTTGTAACCTCAGTTTTATACTTCAGACATCATTAGCGGCTTATTGGCTCACCCAAAATTAGGGCGTGCCCGTTCACAAACAGGATAAAAAAATGGCTGCTAACTTGCAGCAGCCATTTCACGCTTGTTTATGTCTTTGCCCTTGGATTTGCGTTTCCGTTTTTTCTTCAGTTTGTTCCACCAGATAAGTATGCCGGTCACGGGTAAGCTCGTTGCTATCAGGCAACCGATAAAATAAATGACCTTAGAAAAGGTGCCAAATATATCGCCCGTATGCAGGGATCTTATGGATTGAGCCACCTGAACATTCAGTGGCTTGTCGGAAAAACGTTCCAATTGTAGTGCTGCTCCGGTGTAAGGGTCCAGATACAACTTGTCAGTGCCTGCTGAGGTAATAAATCCTTTCTTACTTTTAGTGAGCACAATACTTTCAGTAGGCTCCTTAGGGAAGTTGATCCTGAGGTCACCTTTGTAGGTAATGGTTCCCTGACCACTTTTGATGATCTCACTAAGGGGTAATCGCGTGGCATTTTCTGAAAAAACTACTTCCGGTGCCTTATCATCCCTGCCGCCAAATACCTGAGCGCCCATGACCTGGCTAAGCCCTTCGCGATACCACTCGAATGACCAGCATAAGCCGGTTAAACTCATGACCAACAACAGAATGAAGGAATAAAAACCCAGGCTGTTGTGCAGGTCGTGGTTCGTGCGCTTCCAGTTTCCTTTCATTTTTATCTTCAGGCCCTGCCGCCAGTTTTTTACTTTTTGTGGGAACCAGATCACCAATCCTGTAAGGCAGCCGAAGGTGAACATGATTGTAGCAATGCCCACTATGGGGCGGCCGGTATCTGTTTCCAGCAGCAACCAGCGGTGAAGCTTAAACATGGTGCTAAAGAATTCAGAACCCTTGCCTTTGCCGGCAATACCTTTCACCTCGCCGGAGTATGGGTCTATCTGGTAGTTGGACGGGCGACCTTTGGCGCCCTTCTTTCTGATACCCACGGAGATCAGTCGGTTGGCGTCATCGGGAACGGTCATGGATACCGCCTTACCCCCGGCATGTTTTTCTACAAGTTTCACCAGTTGCTCCTCTGGCAAACGTTGTGCCCCGGGTGCTGCATCAGTTCTGTATAACTGTGGTTCCAGAGCTTCCTGTATTTCACTGCTAAATGTATAAATAGTGCCGCTAAGGCATATGAGGAAGATGACAATGCCGCCGATAAGCCCCAGCCACAGGTGGATATCGTTAAGTAACTTTCTGGTCTTTTGCCAGCTTGTTTTTGGTTTTGATGCAGACATAAAAATAATTTAGTTGTGATTGAACGTCACTTTTGTTTGGTTGTGTTCACCTTGAATCAGTCCTTCCGGTACCTGGTTCAGACGTAGCTCAACGCCGCTCTGTTCCGCTATAGCTGCTGTACCTAATCTGATAATCTTGAATTCCTGGCTTTGGCTGCCTTCGGGGAAAGTGATAAATACAGTGCCGTTTACATGGATAGAAATAGGATCAATGGTAAATTCTTTTCCCATTTCTACTCCTGTGGTTGTCATATTGAGTTTTACCGGGTAATGTGCTGTGGCAGGCGCCGACAACTGAAGTTTAATCGTGGCTACGCCATTTTCAAGCTCTATACGATCCCGCTCAAAATTAACTTCATTAGCTTCCTGTTTTTTGGTGCAGGCGCTCCAGCTTATGGCCAAGACCGTTAAACAACATAGGAATTTTACATGTTTCATCATTGCTTTAAAATTTGATTTCCTTCCCCTCACTTTCGTGCGGGGAAGGAAATTAAAGGTTTACTTCTTAACAGGCCGCTTAAACCACCTAGAAATTATAGGTCAGCACGGCAGCAAAATTACGCGGATCTGTTTGATTAATGAATGAGGTACGGTAAGCATTATACCCTACTTTATTCAAAATATTATTGGCCAGTAAACGGATGCCGTAATTTTTGTAGCTATAGCCCAGTTGCGCATTAAGTGTGGTATAGGCTTCGATCATAAATGGCTTTTGACCTGGTACAATACCCTCATGTGTTACTGTTTGCGCCCAGTCGTTTATGGGGCGTTCACCAATGTAGTAAGCACCGGCTCCGATGCTTAGTCCTTTGATGGCACCGAAATCAAACATATAGTTCACCCAGCCATTAGCGGTATGTTTAGGGGTATTGAGTGGTGCAGAACCGGGGTAAAAAGCCACGTGTTCTTTGTATTGGGCATCAATATAGGCATAACCTGCTACCAGTTCCAGGTTGCGCAGCGGGCGGCCCAGCACTTCTACTTCCAGTCCTTTTCTTTCGTCATTGCCTCCTTTTGTGTAAAATCCGGTAGGGTTCCAGTTTTCATCATACAGGGCCAGGGCCATGTTGCGGTTGTTGATCTTGTACACCGTCAGGTTAAAACGCAGACGGTGGTCAAACCAGTCAGACTTCAGACCCAGCTCTATCTGGTCAATACGCTGGTTACCGAGTTCATTACCCAGGGTATCCAGGTTGGTAGCGCCACTCAGGCTGGTACTATTGGTATAAGAAGCGAATAAGTTCAGGTTTTTAACAGGTGCAATCATCAGACCCAGTTGCGGATTCCAGGCATTTCCCATAGAATAACCGGTGCTGGTGGCAGTACTGCTGCTGGTTTGTGCGCTATAACGTACGCCCAGGAATACCTTGGCCCAGTCGGTAAGGGAAATTACATCTTGTGCCAGGAAACCGAACGAAGCTTGCTTGGAGCTTACTTTGCTGGATTCCTTCAGGCTTATAGCAGCTTCTTCGGTTACTGCATCAGCTATGATATTGCCATCTTCGTCCCTTTGTGCAGGAATGAATACATAACCGTGGCTGGGGAGCTTATACCCAAAGGCTTGATTGAAGTCAATGATATCCACATAGTTCAGGGAACCCATGGAAGCACCGCCGGTTTCCAGAAAATTGCTGCGATAGTCCACGCCGGCCATGAAGGTATGTTTTATGCCACCTGTGTTTATATCCTTGCCCACTACGTCAATTTGCACCACGGAGTTGTTGTCTACACGGCTGGAGCTTCCTATGGTACGATACCGTTGATTAAACGGCAGTTCGGGTAGGGAGCCGGCACGCGTGCTACCTTGAGAAAAGCTGGTGGTTACGCCGTCATTATTTAGCCGGTTGGTCATGTACGAAGCACGTAGATATACCTGGTCGGCTACCTGGCGACTAATCCGGGCCGTATAGCTACTGCTGTGCGTAATGGCTTTATTGGAAGAAAAACCAGGGAAATAATCATAGGGTATGGCAAAAATGGCATTGCTGTCGTTGGCCGCCATGTTGATGGTACCGGGGTCTGGGGTCCGGGTATCGTTCATGTAATCCATTTCCAATGTCAGTGTGGTTTTTTCATCAGGACGCCATTCCAGTGAAGGGTTGATGTACATTTTCTGAAGATCGACACCGGGTCTGTAGCTGCCGGCACTTTCATATACGCCATTCAGGCGGAAAGCCACAGTCTGTTGCTTGTCCAGAACAGCCTGTACATCGAACGCAGGACGAACCTGGTTCCAGCTGCCCACACGGAGGGATACGGCACCCCCGTTTACAAACTTCGGCGTTTTGGTGACGATATTGATGACGCCACCGGGGCTGCCAATGTCTGTGGCCACACCCTGAGTGATAGCAGAGGCACCTTTTAACACCTGAATGCTTTCCACACCCTGCATATCGGCTAAAATTCCGGTGCCTCTGAAATCTGAATTGACACGTACTCCGTTTTTTAACACAGGCACGCCCCTATAGCCACGCATAGACATGCTTTCACGTTGATTGCCATAGGTTGCAAAAGTATACACCCCCGGAACGTTGCGGGTAGCGTCTGAAATGGTCAGGTTGCCCTGAGCTTCTATTAATCGGTCTGAAATAACGGAAATAGATTGGATCTGATCGCTTGGCTTCAGGGGTAAGCGGGTAAGCTGATCCAGTTTTTCGGGTTGTTTTTCACGCGCACCAAATACCTCCACATCACTCAATTGTGTACCCCTGTTGTTTAGGGATAAAACCAGGTGCCCGTTGTCCCCTTTGGTTACATGCACAGTGTGTTTTTCAGGCTTATAACCCACTAACGATACGACGATGGTATAATCTCCGGGAGCCAGGTCCTCTATTTTGAAGTTTCCCTGCTCATCGGCCTGATAACCTTGCTGGGTTTCCTGAATGTAAATTTGGGCGTAACCCAGACGGGATGCACCTGCATCTTCTATGGTTCCGGTGATCGTCTCCTGGGCGTGGAGGCTGAATCCGCCTATTCCGAGGAGCGCTGCAAACGTTAGCTGCTTTATCATATCTGCTTACTTTGTAAAAAATTTTTGCAAAGTAAATTATCTTCCTGCCGATAGACTTGCTAAATCGGGAAGAAGTATTACACAATCAGGAAACTTTCCTTTCATCATATGATGCCTTACAAGCTGGTTACCTCAATGCCGGTTATTTTTTTATAAAGGTCCAGGGCAAATAAGTCGGTCATGCCTGAAATAAAATCTACTATAGACTGTATATCATTGTAAAGCGTATGTTTTTGTTTCTTAATAGGAAACTGAGCCGGAAGCAGTTGAAGTAATTTTTCCGATTTGGCTCGTTTCGGATGCAGTACAGCCTGATGAAATTCCTGTAACAGGGCGCCAATCACGTGAAAGCCGGTAATTTCTATCTCCACTACAGGTTTATGGTTATAAATATGTTGGTAGGAAAATTGATTAATGGCGTTAATCAGGCCCTGTTGGGGCTCCGGTAGCAGGTCCATAAGCGCCTGTTCCAGGTTACCGGATAAGAGTGCCGTTTCCTGGCTTAGGAAAATGTGGGTGAGTTTTTCTGTCATCAGACCGATCCATACCGCCCGGATGTATTGTGCCTGCTGGTTGGCATCATTTATCCGGCTAAGCTGCTCTTGTATATGAGCTATTCCGTAATAGCCGCTTTCATAGGTGAAAAAGGGCAGAAAAAGGGACTTAAAAGTGTCCAGGCTAATAATGCGCAAGCGATGCGCATCCTCAAGGTCAATTACCCTGTAGCAGATATCATCCGCTGCCTCGGTAAGGAAAACAAAGGGGTGCCTGGCGTATACCTGTTCGAATCCGGCCTTTTTGGTCATGCCCAGGCTATCCGCGATAGCAGCAAAGGTGTTTTGTTCCGAATCAAAAAAGCCACTTTTCTTACAGCTGATCAGACCGGAAGTCTTGTTAAAGCCTTCGATGGAATTGCAGGGGTATTTGACAAGGGAGGCCAGTGTGGTGTGGGTGAGGTTATAACCGCCTTTTTGCGGTTCGTTGAAGGCGTGGGTCAGTATGCGCAGCGCATTGCTATTACCTTCAAATTTTCTAAAATCGGCCATTTGGTTGGGGCTCAGTTCACTTTCAAACAGGCCCCGAGTAGGTTCGTCCAATTCGTTGAAATAAGCCCTGATCGCATCCTCGCCCGAATGCCCGAAAGGGGGATTGCCGATATCGTGGGCCAGGCAGGCTGCAGCAATTACCGTGCCCAGTTCATAACGATAAAACTCCTGGAAGGCGGTATCTGATGGGCCGGACTGTTCGGCAATATGCTTTCCTGCCAGCCGGCCCAGAGAACGGCCTACCGAGGCCACCTCCAGGCTATGGGTAAGCCGGTTGTGCACAAATACCGGGCCTGGTAATGGAAAAACCTGGGTTTTGTTTTGCAGCCGGCGAAAGGCCGACGAGAAAATGATCCGGTCATAATCGCGTGTAAAGGAGGTACGCAGGCGATCGGGGTTCATGACCTTATCACCTGCATCACCACTACGGCGGGCGCTAAACAAATGGTTCCATTCCATATTTTGCTGCATGGGGCGAAGATAAG
>JBEBUO010000091.1:0-8974 GCA_040393285.1 Taibaiella helva
GCTACTCCATATTTTGTTGCAACCACTTGCGCAGTACCGGTTCTTCCATTCCTTTTCGTTGGCAATAATCCTGAAACTGGTCTTCCGACACTTTTCCCACACCGAAATAGATGCTTTGGGGATGGGAAAAATACCAACCGCAAACGGAGGAGGCCGGATACATGGCCAGATGCTCGGTGAGTTCGATACCCGTGTTTTTCGTCACCTCCATCAACTCAAATAGTTTGTACTTTTCGGTATGATCCGGGCAGGCCGGATAGCCGGGCGCCGGGCGGATGCCCTGGTAATTTTCCTTGATGAGTTCTTCTGAGCTAAGTCGTTCATCCGGTACATAACCCCAATACCCGGTACGCACTTGATGATGCAGGTATTCGGCAAAGCCTTCTACCAAACGGTCAGACAGCGCCTGAAGCATAATTTTATTGTAGTCATCATGGTCGGCAATATAGCGTTGCAAGTGGGGTTCAATACCGGCAATGCTGACGGCAAAGGCACCCATATAATCTTCTGGTTGCTGCGCAGGCTTTACAAAATCGGCCAGGGAAAAACTGGGTTGCCCTGCTGCTTTTTTTATCTGCTGCCGCAGCATTTCCAGTTGCGCTATTTTATTACCTTGCTCGTCATACAGGCTGATGCTATCGGGGCCGGTAGCTGCCGCCTGCCAGAATCCGATAACGCCATGTGCCTGTAGCCAATTTTCTGCTATGACCTTGTCCAGCATTGCACTTACATCTTGATACAAGCGCGTGGCTTCTTTCCCTGCATATTCGTCTTCCAGGATGGCGGGAAATTTTCCTTTCATCTCCCAGGAAATGAAGAAAGGTGTCCAGTCTATATAAGGACGGATATCATCCAGGCTGACATTATTGAACGCCTTGGTACCTATAAATTGAGGCCGGGTAGGGGTAAATTCCTCCCAGTTGATGACCATGCGGTTAGCCGCAGCTTGCTCGTAACTAATATATTGTTTAACCGCTTTTTTATTGGCAAAGTCTACCCTTAGTTTTTCATACTCCGATTTAATGTTTTCCAGGAAAACAGGTTTGGTTGTGTTATTCAGCAATTGTCCGGCTACGGTAACGCTGCGTGAGGCATCGAGCACATGTACCACTCCGTTATCATAACCCGGTGCTATTTTAACCGCTGTATGGGTACGTGAGGTCGTGGCACCGCCAATCAGTAGTGGCTGTTGCATACCCCGGCGTTTCATTTCAGCCGCCACATGCACCATTTCATCCAGCGATGGGGTAATCAAACCACTTAGCCCGATGATATCCGCACCATGCTTATCCGCCTCATCCAGTATTTTATCGGCAGGTACCATGACACCCAGGTCCACCACATCATAGCCATTACAGCCCAACACCACGCCCACTATATTTTTCCCGATATCATGCACATCGCCTTTTACCGTAGCTAAAAGCACTTTGGCGGCGCCGCCCTGCTGTGCGGCCGGGTTGTTCCGTTTTTCCTCTTCGATAAAGGGAAATAAATAAGCCACGCTTTTCTTCATTACCCGGGCGCTTTTTACCACCTGGGGGAGGAACATTTTTCCACTTCCAAACAGGTCACCTACCACGTTCATGCCGTCCATCAGCGGGCCTTCTATGACCATCAGTGGCTTGGGGTATTGCTGCCTGGCTTCTTCGGTGTCGGCCTCTATGTAATCTGTTATGCCGTTGACCAGGGCATGTTTCAGCCGCTCCACTACCGGCGTTTGACGCCAGCTTTCGTCTTTTACTATTTCTTTTCCCTTGGCCTTAACCGTTTCGGCAAAGTTGATGAGCGCCTCAGTAGCCTCATTGTTTTCGTTGTTACGGTTCAGTATCACGTCTTCGCACAGCGTTCTCAGCTTGGGCTCTATCTCGTCGTACACCACCAGCTGACCGGCATTGACGATGCCCATATCCATGCCTGCCTCGATGGCATAGAGCAGGAATACACTGTGAATGGCTTCGCGTACATGGTCATTTCCCCTGAAGGAGAAGGACACATTGCTCACCCCGCCACTTACTTTAGTCAGCGGCATTAATTTCTTGATTTCCCGCGTGGCTTCAATAAAGTCTACCGCGTAGTTATTGTGCTCTTCAATACCGGTAGCAATGGCAAAAATATTGGGATCGAAGATGATATCCTGTGGTTTGAAACCGACTTCGCTGGTCAGGATGTGGTAGGCGCGGTGGCAAATGGCTACCTTTCTCTCTTTCGTATCGGCCTGTCCTATTTCGTCAAAGGCCATCACGATTACTGCGGCGCCAAAGGCTTTACAAATACGGGCCTGCTGGATAAATTTTTCCACTCCCTCCTTCATGGAAATGGAGTTGACAATGCATTTGCCCTGAATACACTTTAAGCCGGCTTCGATGATTTCAAATTTGGAAGAATCCAGCATAATGGGTATCCGGGCTATGTCGGGCTCACTTTGTACCAGGTTCACAAAAGTGGTCATGGCGTTAACGCCGTCCAGCAGCGCATCGTCCATATTGATATCGAGTACCTGCGCGCCGTTTTCTACCTGCTGTCGGGCTACGCTGAGGGCTTCTTCGTATTGTTCAGTTCGGATGAGGCGTGCAAATTTTTTAGAGCCGGTAACGTTGGTACGTTCACCTACGTTCACGAAGTTCGTCTCGGGTCTAAGCACCAAAGGTTCCAGTCCGCTAAGGCGGAGGAAGGGAGATATGATACTGCTCATTTAAGGGCAATTGTGTTGTTAAGTTAGCCGGCTCAGGTTCCGGCTCAATAGTTGTTAAGTTTGCCCGGAGGCCCGACAAAGTTAGTGATTTGAATCAAAATCCGGCATCTTAACCCTGGCTTAATACGAAAACGCTTCCTTTGTCCAACTTTTGTGCAGATGGAACCTTACTTAAGCAGACTTTGGCAATTGGGGGAAACTGGTGACATAGGTGATTGAAAAATCCCGTATAAGATGCAGAGGCTTTCTTTTATGCAACCATTAAGATTCGATCCTTGCCCGCCAGGGAATCTCTTTTCCACCGTTTTTGAACACGATAAACCGGGCCAGTACAAAAAGAAAATCGGAAAGGCGATTAAGGTATTTCAGTACTTCTTCCGCCACAAATTCTTCTTCTTGCTGCATGTGTACGCAGATACGTTCGCCGCGCCTGCATACACAACGGGCTATATGGGCTACACTGGCAGCAGCATGGCCGCCGGGCAGGATAAATGATTTCATGACGGGCAACTGATCGTCCATTTCGTCAATGCGCTCCTCCAGCCATGTGATGTCGCTTTCCTTAAGGTCAGGTAGTTTCATCTTAGGCGCTTTGTCCGGGTCGGTAGCGAGCGACGATCCTATGGTGAACAAACGATCCTGTATTTCCAGTATCCATTCGTTTACGGTAGGGTCGCCCAGTTGATCTGTCAGTAAGCCCAGGTAGGAGTTAAGCTCGTCAACCGTGCCATAGGCTTCAATACGAATGTGATCTTTCCCTACGCGGCTACCACCAATGAGGCCTGTGGTGCCTTTGTCTCCTGTTTTGGTATATACTCTGAAAGCCATGTCTTAAAACGAGGTATAAAAAGGTTATGAATTAAGGTGTCAGCGGACGGTTTCGTTCGTCTTTTTCCACGATACCATCCTTTATGCGTACGATGCGGTGTGCATGCTCCGCTATGTCTTCCTCATGGGTAACGAGCACGACCGTATTACCTCCGGCCTGTATGTTACCAAACAGGTCCATGATTTCTATGGAGGTTTTGGAATCGAGGTTACCCGTGGGCTCATCAGCCAGTATAAGCGAAGGGTTATTGATCAGTGCCCTGGCTATAGCCACACGCTGGCATTGGCCTCCGGACAGTTCGTTCGGCTTGTGATGTGCACGATCGCCCAGCCCTACCTGCTCCAGCATGGCATGGGCGCGTTCTTTTCTTTCTTTATTGCTGACGCCTGCGTATATGAGTGGTACCCCCACATTTTCCCAGGCCGTCAACCGGGGCATCAGGTTAAACTGCTGGAACACAAAGCCGATTTCTTCATTACGTACCTTAGCCAGTTCATCGTCGCCCATGCGGCTTACGTCCTTGCGGTTGAGTATGTATTGTCCGGCAGTAGGTGTGTCAAGGCAACCAAGGATATTCATTAATGTTGACTTCCCGGAGCCCGAAGGGCCCATAAGCGCCACGTACTCATTGCTCAGGATGTTGAGTTGAATGCCTTTGAGTACAGGTACCGGTTCTTTACCCAGGTAATAGTTTTTGCGTATGTCCTTCAGTGAAATGATTTCTTGCATATAGCCGGGTGCCTTTGTGTTAGGTAGTGGCATTTCAGAAGCCAAATTTATTGATAATTTGCGGTAGCCCGAAATGTAAGTTTGACAATTAAGTTTGGCATGTAAGCATGAGTTGCGTTATTTTGATCTATTAATGTTGTACTCATGCTTTGTTTCCCTAATGCTAAGATAAACCTGGGCTTATTTGTTACGGAAAAACGTAGCGACGGATACCACAACCTGGAAACGGTCTTTTACCCGGTAAGGACTTCCGATGCCCTGGAAATATTGCCGGCGGCGCAGAAGGAGGGGCAATTGCATATGTCAGGTCTGGAGGTTTCCGGTAGTAAAGAAGATAACCTGGTATGGAAAGCCTGGCATATGTTACACCATGATTTTCCGGAACAAGTGGCCGCTTATGATATTTACCTGCATAAAGTGATACCTATGGGTGCGGGTCTGGGTGGCGGCTCTGCAGATGCAGCCGCTATGCTCCGTTTGATAAATGAATATGGAGCACTGTCCCTGACAGATGAAGCGCTGGCTGCTTATGCCTTACGTTTAGGTAGCGATTGTCCCTTTTTTATCTACAACCGACCTTTGTTTGCATCAGGCAGGGGTGACCTATTTACGCCTGTTTCCGTTGATCTGGCTGACTACAGGCTTATCCTGGTTTGTCCGCCTGTGCATGTGGCAACGGTTGCCGCCTTTAGGGACATACAAGCTAAGCCACCTGTTTTTGATCTGCGTACCTTAGGTAGTTTGCCTGTGGCCGCATGGAAAGATCATATACACAATGATTTTGAGGCGCCGGTATTTGCTCAGTTTCCACAGTTAAGCGCCATCAAGACATTGCTGTACGAGGCGGGAGCAATATATGCAGCTATGAGCGGCAGTGGCTCGGCATTGTATGGCATTTTTGACAAGGATGCAAAACCTGTTCTTGAGGGTAATTTTAAAGTAATGGAAGGGTAGCCCCGGATGTGTATCATTTTATGTAGTACACAAAGAAGGCCGCATGTTAGCGGCCTCTGTAAGATTTTTCCCTAAATGGTATCGTTTATCCGAACAGTTCGTTCAGGCTTTTCTTAATAATGGCTATGGATTCATCTATTTGCTCTTTGGTGATGACGAGTGGGGGCGCGAAACGAATCTTATCGCCATGGGTAGGTTTGGCAAGCAGACCATGATCCCGCATTTTTAAGCAAAGGTCCCAGGCGGCATCACTGTTTTGGTGTTGGATTACGATGGCGTTCAGGAGACCCTTCCCGCGAACAATGCTGATATGAGGGCTATTGAGTCCCTTTAACTGTGCCCGGAAGTAAGCGCCCAGTGTTTCCGCAGAAGCGGCCATATCCTCGTTTTTCAATACCTCTAAAGAAGCGATGGCTACTTTACATGCCAATGGATTGCCGCCATAGGTAGAGCCATGGTCACCTGGTTTCAGGGTATTCATGATTTCATCATCAGCCAGCACGGCAGAGATGGGCATGGTACCACCACTAAGGGCCTTACCTAAAATGACCATGTCGGGCCTTACGTCTTCATGGTCACAAGCCAGCATTTTTCCCGTCCGGGCCAGTCCGGTTTGTATCTCATCGGCAACAAACAATACTTTGGCTGCCTTACACATCTCCGCAGCAGTACGCAAATATCCTTCATCGGGTACAAATACGCCGGCCTCTCCCTGAATGGGTTCTACCAGGAAAGCCACCACGTGCTGATCCTGAAGAGCCGCCTCTAAAGCAGGTAAGTCATTGTACGGAATGCTTACATATCCCGGTGTAAACGGCCCGAAATCATTTCGTGCGCTATCATCGGTACTAAAAGAAATCACATTGATGGTACGGCCATGAAAATTGCCTTCAACGGTAACGATTTTGGCCTCGTTTTCCGGCACCCCTTTTACCCGGTATCCCCAGCGGCGTGCCAGTTTTAGTGCCGTTTCTACGGCCTCTACACCCGTATTCATAGGGAGCACCTTATCATAACCAAAGAATTTGGTGATATAGGCTGCATATTCGGCTAAACAGTCGCTATGAAAGGCCCTGGAGGTGAGGGTGAGTTTTTGCGCCTGTTCTGTAAGGGCTTTAACAATTGCAGGATGACAATGACCTTGGTTTACAGCGGAATAACCTGAAAGGAAATCAAAATACTTTTTCCCTTCCACATCCCATACGAATACGCCTTCACCTTTTTCCAGTACCACAGGTAAAGGGTGGTAATTGTGGGCGCTGTATTTTTCTTCGCGGTCAATGTATGACTGTGTCTTGGCAGAAGTATTCATTGTATCTTGCATAAACACAAAGGTAACGATAATTTGACTGTTCAAAAACGGCCCAAATTTGTAGGAAACTGTAAAAAAATACTACCTTTGCGGCGCAAATATTAAATAAAGAAAAATGTCGAACAGAACATTCACAATGATTAAGCCGGACGCAGTAGCTTCCAATTACATAGGTGGTATCTTAGATAAGATCAATGCCGGTGGCTTCCGCATTGTAGCCATGAAATATACAAGGCTCAGCAAGGAACAGGCCGGTAAATTTTATGAGGTACATAAAGAGCGCCCCTTTTACGGCGAGCTGGTTGATTTTATGAGCAGTGGCCCCATCGTAGCAGCTATTTTGGAGAAAGATAATGCTGTTGCTGATTTTCGTACCCTGATTGGCGCTACTAACCCGGCCGAAGCAGCAGAAGGAACAATCCGTAAACAATACGCTAAATCTATCGGCGAAAATGCGGTTCATGGTTCCGACAGCGATGAGAATGCGAAGATTGAAGGTGACTTCTTCTTTAGCATGACAGAACGTTTCTAAATAGGTTATACATTATTGAAAAGCAGCTACCTCCTGAACCGGGATATAGCTGCTTTCTTGTGCCATGAACTTTTAGGGATAGGAATTGTAGTTGTTAGGAAAAAAAATCAGTTTATCATGGCAATTGTAAAAGTTATTGAAGTGATTTCCTCATCAGAAAAGAGCATCGAGGATGCTATCCGTAATGCAGTGGCGGAGGTATCTAAAACCATCAAGAATATTGACTCTGTGTATGTAAAGGATACCAAGGTACATGTAAAAGACGGACAAGTGGCTTCCTGGGGTGTCATCTGCAAGGTGGCTTTCCGCGTGGATAAGGAGTTCACGGCATAAGAAAAGCGGGCTACACCGGTATGGGGTAGCCCGCTTTTAGTGGATGGTATCACTGTTATTGCAGTACGATTTTTACCGTATGTATCGTGCTACCTTGCTCGTTTCGGATCGTGACCTGGTACATGCCCTGCGGCAAACCCGACAGGGACAGGCTGTTTTTGTTCCAACCTTTTGATAAGGTCAGTTCCTGCTGCGTCACTACCCTTCCGTGTACATCAATTAATTGGATCGTGGTCAGGCCCGGGTGATCGGCATGTTGCGCTATATACACACTACCCTGCGCGGGGTTAGGATATACGCTTATTTCATAGGCTTTGTCAAATTGTATAGATTGTACATCGGAATAGGTTTTGCGACCGTCCAGGTCTACCTGTATTAAGCGATAATAGATGGTGCCAATGCCGGGTTCATCGTCCTGCCAGCTATAGTGTGTAGTCCCTTCATGATGACTGGCATTGGCCTTGCCGGGTACTTCATGCACCTGCGTAAAATGCTTGGCATCCAGGCTGCGTTCGATCAGAAAGCCTTTATTGTTTCTCTCTTCCAAAGTGGTCCAGGAAAGCAATGCGGCATGGCCGTTTCGCCTTACGTTAAAGTGGGATAGGGTTACCGGGAGGGGTGTACCTTCCGCGTTATTGGCGTGTATGTAGAATTCGCTGAAAGAAGCGGTTTCAAAATGTACTTCCCAGTTATTTGCTGTCGGATCCCAAACCACATTCTGAGGTACGAGCAAACTTGCAGTACCTGTGCCCAAAGTTCCGTCGCTCACCTTGGTGATGACCAATGAATCTATTCCATTGACATCTGTTGGGTGTTGTGGCAGCAAAGGCAATCCGAGTGTTGTGGCGGTGGTGTTATACATATCGAAATCGCTTTGCTTGAAATAGAGGATGACCGTGGTCGGGCTATTGTTTTCAGTTACGATTTCATACCAACGCGCCACGTAAGGACGGTCTCCTGCGAGCGGCAGGCTGCTTTCTACGGTTACAGAAGCGGTGACTGTACCCAGCGCAGGGTTTTCCTCCATGGATAAGATCAGGCTGCAGGGCCCGCTATAGTAATCTTCCTGACCGGCAGTGAGCTCCGTCAAGGTACTGCCCTGTGTGCCCGGTGTAGACAGTTCATCCGCATCGCTAAGGGCCAGGTTGGGCGAAACTGTTATTACAGTAGATGCCGAGGCAAGGCAGTTGGCGCCATCGGTTACCGTGAGGGTGTACGTGGTCGTGGTTTCCGGGTTTACCATCACGTTTGCAGTAGTATACGCTCCGGGTTCCCATTCATAGCTGTATCCTCCGGTGCCACCAGATACAGTTGCGGACAGTTCTGTGCCGGCTCCCTGGCAGATACCGGCATCCGGACTCATATTGATCAACAATGCTGCGGGTTGTGTGATGGTGACACTTTCTGTCGTGCTGCAATTATTGGCATCGGTAATGGTTACGGTATAAGTACCTGCTGCAAGTCCTGTAGCATTCGGAGCCGTCCCTCCTGATGGTGACCAGGAGTAAGTATAAGAACCGGTGCCTCCTGAAGCAGCTACCGCAGCTGTGCCATTACTTCCACCATTGCAGGATACATCAGTATGATTAGCGG
>JBEBUO010000092.1:0-8969 GCA_040393285.1 Taibaiella helva
ACTACCTGGACTCGCTTATCGCTACCATTGCCCTGGACAACAGGACAATCGATAACGCACTACATGCGGCTATAGCTCAGGCGGGTTCGAGCGGCACGCGGCTCAAAAGTAATTTCCTAACCTATTTTCCCAAGTACGCAGCGCAAAAACTGCCACAGGCATTTCTGAAGGCCAATACGCTGAGAAATCAAAAATTTTTATTGCCTGCAGTTACTGTGCTGGCGGGTAACCAACCTCAAAGTCAGCAAAATGGATTGTCCTCAGGAGTGTTGCTAAGCCAACGTGAATTGACGGAATTTGCGAACCAATTAGCCTTATTGGGAGGTAGAGGTGTATATAACACCAAAGAAGCCATATACCGGCAAATCTACAAAGCAGTAGAAGCAGCCCAACGCGATCAGTCCGATCTCTACAAACCCATTAAGGACCTTACTTTTGCGGAGGCCATGGGTTATGTAACGGGTTACTTCCCTATGGATCGGGCCTGGGTAAAAACCAGCTTGTCGCAATTTAAGGCTTCTGATCGTATTCCGCTTGAATTAGGAAAAGTGTTTCTGGAGGAAAGCCGGAACAAAGCCTCCTGGTTGCGTGATCAATACAACAACCCGGAACTCCAATTTAAAAATAACGGAAGGACTTATTATATCATTAAGGAAGGCTACCTGCCGGTAAATATAGCCTCGGATCCTTATCCGGTGACACCGGAACCAGTTGTGGTTACAGGTATTCCGGCTTCCGGAACAGTGGTGCCGCCTGCGGGTCAGGCACCCGCGGTAACTGATAAGGCGGTGGAAAAACAAAATCTTGGCTCGGTTAATGAACTGCTCCAGGTAATTGATACTAGTGAGGATCATGCCGGTCAGACCTCGGCTGCTACTGATCATGCCGCTGAGCCGGCTCAGTCTAGCCCGATTCCGGTAACACCTTCAGCGGTAGCCAGGGAACCAATCCCAACACCTGCTGTTGAAAAGGAAAACAAGCCAAGAAGAGAAAGTTCGATAAGTGATATCAATAACGATTTGCTGCCACAGACCACGGCCGGAAAGCCGGCAAAGCAGGAAGAGCCACCCACACCTCAGGCTGCTGCTGACACAGTGAACTACCGCAGGTTGCTCACCACATCAGAAAGTGACAATACATCCGTGGAACCCGAGAAGTCAGAACGTCTTGTGCAGGAAGAAGCAGTGCCGGATCAACCGGCTGCTGAACCAGACCGGGCAGCTCTGGATATCTCAGACATTGGCAAAGATCTGAGTGGGGTGCCGGCTAAAGAAAGGGAGCATAGCCCGGAGATAAGCACACCCGGGCAAAGCAAAGTGGATAGTGCCAACTATTGGAAAGAACTGGAAACACAAACCCATAGCGCTTCTACTAAGGAGCCGGAACACACGCCGAAGCCGGAACAGAAAAACCGCGAGCGTTCGTCAGCCACTTCAGTACAGGATATTACTGCCGACCTGGAACCTCCCAAACCAGTAACCAAGTCTGAAGAACGCCAGACCGCTTCCGGTACTAAGCGTGAAATAGCGGTAGATACCATTAACTACCGTACCCGGCTAGAGGGGGAAGCATCCGTGCGTCAGCCGGAAAATTTATCGAATGAAAAATCAGCGCATAAACCACCTGAGGTAGTCGATGAAAACAGGGAAAAGGATAATGAAGCAATAGAGGACATTCGCCAGGACCTGCTTGATCTCAAAAGTGATGATTCAGGAAAAAGTAAGGCTGCGCGCGACCGCCGGTCTGAGGAAGTACCCGCTACAGCTGAACCTGTAGAATTGAAACGGGCACGCGGCGATGATGATATCAACAGTATTATGAACGATCTGGACAATTCAGGCAGCGATACGGAGCAGCATGAAAAGTCAAACACCCGGGAAACTAAGAAAGGGAAGCGGAATAAAAAGTAAAAGAGATGATAAAGTAGTGAAATAGTATATTTGATAAAAAAATTAAATGTACCTTTAGGCTCAAATATGTGGCGACAAGTACTTATATTGATTTGCTGTACCCTTAGTCTGGAGCTGGATGCGCAACCCTTGCTGGCATATCAGCCTGTGCCTGCCGGCACTTCAGGAAATGATGCCCTGTCGGATGAGCGTACCGCTTATATCCAACGCTTTGCCGCGCGCTATCGCAAGAGTTTTACAGGTTTCAATTCCACTAAGCTCAGCCTGATGAAGTACTTTGAAGAGCAAATGATCCGGCACGGGCTTCCGGTGGATTTAAAAAGCCTGGCGTATATGGAGTCTGCCTTGGAAATAGATGTGACCTCACATGCAGGTGCAAGAGGGCCGTGGCAGCTCATGCCGGGTACCGCCATGGAATTAGGCCTGATTGTAAACGGGCAACAGGATGAACGGATAGATGTGGAACGCAGTACCAATGCTGCTATCAATTATTTAAAAAAGCTACACCGGACGTATGATGATTGGATGCTTGCCATTGCCGCTTATAATGCCGGTCCGGGCTGCGTGAACAACGCCATTATGCGCTCCGGTGGATCCAGGGACATAAGAATACTTGAAAATTATTTGCCCAGGGAAACAAGGGACTATGTGCGCAGGTTCGAGGCTGCCCGGCTGGCATGGACCAATACCCCGATCCAATCTGTAGCAGCATATGCACCCACTGCGTCCATCTCCACTACAGCGGCTCCTGAGGTCATACGACAAAACCAGGAGCGTAAACTATATGCAAAAGGCTTAGCCTCTACAGACGTGAATGTGGGCATTCGTCTTGACGTCATTGCTGATAACCTGGCGATACCTATCGGTAAGCTACAGGAGCTGAACCGTAACTTCGAAGCCGAAATGCTTCGCCATGGTAGCACCACCCTCGTTTTGCCTAAAGACCGGATGACGGATTTTAAGCTTAACTTTCGCAGTATGCTCGCACAAAGTCTTCAACGAAGTGCCGAGGAGTTTGAATAAACACAACCACCTATGTATTATAAATTGCCATTTGATTTCGGACAGGTAATGGAAGGCAAGGATGTAGACCTGAGTGCAAACATTGCAGAGAATATAGCGCAGCATATCCAGTTGCTCATTACCACTAAACTTGGTGAGAACAGGTTTGATCCTAACTACGGCAATGCCATATGGGATCTGGAATTTGAAAATTCCCTTACCGATATGCAGTGGGAGGAACAATTCAGGCTTGCTGTATTGCAGGCTATCCTTCGGTATGAACCCAGAATTACGGCAGCTAAAGTGAGCATACACGCTACCTTGGTGGAAAAGGAGTGGCCGATCAAAGAATATACCGAAATAAAGAAGCGTGTGGTTGTGGTGGTCAATGCCCAACTGGCGGAGACTGGCGAAAAATTTGGTTTTAAAACAGAATTATACCTTAGTCCCATGTCTGTCGATTAGGTATTTTTGCTTGTTTGGCAAGCATAAAAAGAAGCGGCTGCTCCATCCGGAACAGTCGCTTCTTTCAGATAATACCGACACAAGTCAGGCTATATTATTCGAGTATGTTATTCTTCTGCAAGGCCTGGATGTAAGTCTTCAGGAATAGCAAACCCATATGTTCGTCGGGGCGCACCATCAGGTCAAAAACAGCTTTGTCCTCAGGTGCTGTATTGACGAAGTAGCTGTTCAGGTCCTTCCACATATCCTTCCAGCTTAGGTTTCTGCCGTAAAGGAGTTGTTTATTAAGCTCATTAAATACGGCTACATCTACTTCGGGAGTGGATGTCTTCCGGCTGGCAATAATATGTAGTTTGGGGTGTCGTCCTATAGCCTCCATCAGGTTTTCATCACCAAAAGAATGACCGGCCAGCAATACCCTTGTTGCTGCAGGGGTAGCGGCAATCGTATGGGAGAGAAATTCGCCCGGCGCACAGTGAAACACAATCACTGGATTGATGTTTTGCTCATTCATGTGCGCCTTCAACTGTTGCAATGATTCCTTGCTGAGTGAGTCATTGGTAATTACATTCGCATAGATAACTACTTTCTTGGCGCTGTTAGAGGTTATTTTTATCCAATGTTTATGTTCTTCCACATCCCACGCGCTATTTCCTTTTATTCCCCTCATGAATGCTGCGTAATACTTTTTTCCGTCTGCGTCGGGTGTGAAATACACTTGTTCCGTTACCTCGTTAAGGCTGTTCAAAAAATCTTCGTAAGGAACCTGGCTAATGTTCTCCAGGCCCAGGATGTCCTCGATCTGTTTATCTTTTTCAGGAAAAAACAGGAGCCTCATGATGCCATAGGCCAATATGCCTTTGTTGTAGGTATCGCCTTTGTTTTCCTTAATTCTTGAATAATGGAAATCTGCATCGCTCCTTACTATATCCGAAAAATCTTCGTTGTTGAGGTAAGGGAAAGCATTCATTACTTCGAGCGCTGGTTCTACACTTTTCAGGTTTTTGATATCACCTAGTTCCAGGTTGTTGGTAAAAGCCTTGTACAGTTCATCTTTCTCTGACGGGGACATGGTACGTAGAAAGGCATCCAGTAGCTCATTTTCCGCCCAGATTCTGGTAAATGTGCGGAAACGATAATTGTTAAACTGTGCCATCAGCTCTTTTCCCGATTTCTTGCCCATTGACCGGATCATAAGCGGGTAGATACCTTCGGCAAGGGAGGACGATTTAAGGACATCCCGGCCTTCTATCGCCAAAAGATAATAGTCGATATCCCTTAAGTCTTCTATGCTGCTAAACCGCCGCTCAGCCGGGAGGGATTCATTGTTGATATCATGAGCATAGTTCAGTATTCTCCTTTTTACTTCCTGGTCAATGTCTTTCCTGCATACGGTTTCATTACGTACCACCAGGTTAACCAGTCCCTGAAAATACTTGTTGTCGTTGTCTACCAGTTGGTCAATCTGGGCAATGCGTACTTCTTCCCGATGAATTGGCCCGAGGAAAGGCAGTAGCTGCTGTGGCTTTTTGGCACCATCTACAATCCGTACTATGGTTTGTACAAAGGGGTCGGCATTCCTTTTGATAATCGCTGATAAAGGTCCCTCGGCCGCTGCATACTCCATAATGGTGCCGGGCATCACCTGTGCAATATCGGACACGATGGTATCGGTGTAAGGCTGATCCTTTATTTCGTATAGTCTTTCCAAAACTGTAAGCGGATGCTCTTTAGCTAATCCCTTATATAAAACGGCTTTGGCTTCATCGCCCTCCGCTACCTTTACGCCATTCTGCTCCAGCAAGCGCATATTTTGCAAGGAGGTAAGGTTGGTGTTTTTAGTGGCAAAAGTGACAACCTCTTCTTTGTATTGGGCCACCAGCAGCTGCCGCAGGTTCTGCAACACTTCCGAGAAATAAGCTGGTGCTACCGGATCCCAATCCATGGATTGTATAGCCAGGAGTTTGTCTTCCAGTATCTTATGGTATTTCACCTTTTCATTATGGGGAATGTCGAGGTTTTCCGTGAGGATGATAATCTTTGGGGCATCCGCCATGAAGGCTTGCGTAAAGTGCCTGGAAGTAGCCTCGTTGCGGTAATTGATGAAGCCGTCCTGACTGCCATCCCTGGCATCTATTTCATCAATGATTTTTTCTACTTTGTCGGTAAACAGTCTCCTGCCGATAGGAATAGGTGTGATGAGGCTGTCTAGTTCCCAGGCTTGCAATCTTTTAGAGGAAGATGTGCTGGTAGCGGTTTCTTGCTTTTTCTTTTTTTGTGCAAAAGCATGGTCAGGTTGGGTCAGTAACATGCTTGAAGCAAGGCATAAAAGTAAAAGAAAACGAATGCTCATGAAACGGATGATTTTTTTAAACGCCTGGGCTAGCTAGCTACAGCCGAAAGCGCCATAAAAATGAAACAAATGAAACGCCGCAAAAATAAGTCAAATAGGCTTTAATCTATAACGATAACCGTATATTAATTTGCTTTTATTTCCTCGGGTAAGTATTAAATTGTATAACTATAAATCTTATTTTATGTAGGGCGTACACACAAAGAAGTAATATTTCATATGCGATTCATCGTCATTTAGACGTGATTAGATGTATTTTTTTTGTTCAGGGATTGATAAAAACCTTGTAATTCACATTGTCGGGACTCAGGCTTTTTAATTTTAGCAATAAGGTCGCCGCAATATGATCCCATTCTTTCATGCTTAATTCATGTATGTTGTGTGGTGTAATGTGCACCTCCAGCGTTCTGATATACCCTTGTTTGGGGTGGTCGGATAGGGCAATGCCATTATGAAACGTCAGTTTCTGCATTTTTCCGCCCAGCTCGGCCCGGCAGAAGTTTCTGATGTCCTCTTTAGTTACTAGTCGGTTACGACTGCTGAAAGCGTATTTGAACACTTCCATGCGTTCGCCCGACTGTAAGGCAGGTTGTCCACCGATGGTAATACTGACCAACACAGCACCCTTGACATCAATTTCGGCGTTATTCTGGCAAATCAGTTCGGTACCTGGTCTCAGGTTATTGGCTTCAGTTCCTTGTGTTACCCAATATTCTACTTGTATATTTTCTTCCGTATCTATGGGTTCCAGTACGAGATAGCTTGGTGTGTGTTTGATGTATTTATCCAACTGTATCGTCTTGCTTTGGATCTGGTTAATCTGCTTGGAGAGGTTCTCCAGCGATGTCCGGATAAAGGTCTGGTCCAGGGAGGAAAAGGCCGCTACCTCATCCCGCGTTAATTCCAGCAAGTAATTCACCATATCATGTGCACTGCGCTGGTCAAACCGCTCTGTTCCGCCATACCGAACGGAATAATAGCCCGTTTTGCTTTGCAGGCTATGGGTATAGGGTATTTCATGATAGGCCCGTCCGCGCGAGTCTGTTACTCTAAATACGGATAAGAACAGCTCGTGAGGTGCAGTACGCATTGGGAGTATACCATTCAATCCCTTGTAGCTGAAAATATGCGTGTGCAGGCTGCGGTTAGATACGGGAAAAGTATTGATGCTGATATTGCAATTACCCAGTATTTCATAGTTGTAATTAGGCGGGAACCTGATTTCCAGCCATACCAGGTCCTGAGGTACCTTGCTGTTCAGTCCGTTTGACTTGAAATGCGCTTCCAGCAGCTCCGGGTAGCCCTCCTGTTCGCGCTGCAACGGACAAGAGGAGAGGGTCAGGTACTTGTGTGCATAGTATTGTTCCACCTCTTCATGCAGCTGATGCAGCAGGTCATAATCCTTAAAAATTTCTTCACCCAGATGCTCCGGAGGTGCATCAAAATACATTCTCCCGTGGGTAGTACTTACTTCCTGGCCTTTATAATAAATTTTACATAAGGGCAGCAGCTCATAGATCCAGCTTGTAGATTCATAAGAGGAAAAGTCGAAATACAGGGATACGTTGTCCAGGTCGTGCAGGTTCTTATCCAGCTTCAGGCCTATCCAGCAATGGCCCCAGGGCAAGGCTTCGTTCATGCGTAGTAAAGGGTGTCTGAAACCTGTATCATCCACGGAAACGAGTTGGTGCCCGTTGGCAATGACTGCGAGCTTCCCTTTTATCAGCCGGCAGCTATGTGTGGGCGAAAAACTAAGCCCTATCTCCTCATTCCGGATATTGCCGGTCGTATTTTGTGTGGTTTTTTTTAATACGGTAAAACGTGTGTGGGGATGAAGTACATAATCTGAACTCGCCGGATTCGCCTGCATAATGGCATGAGCCGGTTTGGGGGAGGTGAGCAGATCAGGTGTCAGCATACGGGCTATTTTGTCCAGCACCCGGCCTTCAATATTTTGCGTTTCGTTGGCCACACGGTAAACCTCTGTGCTGAAAGCTTCCATGAGCAGCCGCACAAAAGGGTCTAATAAACTCGTTTTTTTTACGCCCCAAAGATTGGCCGCATGTTGCATCATGCGTGCTTTAATGGCTTCTTTTGTAAATTGATTAGCATAGGAGGAGGACATGTTCATGAGCTCAATCTTTTTGATAGCGGGTCATACGTTGCAACCGGCCGCAAAGGTAATACTCTACAGCATTCATAAAGTTAATAAAAACAAGGTAAAAAATAAACTCATTTAAACATTTGTTTATAAATAAGATAGGTAAAATCGCATGATGAGGAAATTTATTTAATAATTTATTCACATCAGCATGTGTTTCTTAGGGATGCAGCAATGCTATGAGGCTGTCTGAAAAGCCTTTTGGGGCCATGGGTAGGAAGGAACGGTCGAAGCAATCTAATTGTTATTGTTAATATTATAAATTATAAATTCCTTTCACTGCGTTCGCAATGGCGAGCTTTCTAGACAGCTTCGTTGGTGACCTGGTAAGGAGGATTTTTATCCTGCGGACTTGGGTTTGATTACTTCTGCCATGAGTGGTGCCAGCTTATGGGCCCAGCCAGCGTAGGTTTTACCTGCATAGTGCAACTGATCGGGTGTTAAGTATTCGGGATTATTGCCGAGTTGGCGGGTATCTGCTGTGATGTCCAGGTAATGACATTTATAAGCCAGGGCAATGGCACGGTTCACACTGTTGTACTGATTTATGGCCCCGGCAATCTTTGTTCGGTCCTTGCCTTCGGCAAATGGTGTGACTCCCCAGTCCGGAATGGATAATACAAATACGTGTTGTGGCCTGCCTGCGGCAAAGAGGATGGCCCGGTTGAGTAGTAAGGCAAATTCATTCTTATAAGTGATCACATCCATATCCCTGTATTGGTTATTGACGCCAATGAGCAGGCTCACTAAATCATAGCCAGGACTTGGTGGCGCAGCATCAATACCGGCATTCAGCTCACTTGTTGTCCACCCCGTAGTCGCAATAATAGTGGGATGCGCTATTGTGACGAAATGATTGCGGCGCAGTAAGTCCGCAGTCTGATAGGGAAAACTTTCTTCAATAGGAACCTGTTCTCCGATGGTGTAGGAATCGCCAAGCGCCAGATAGCTGTGTTCATGCGTCATAATGGGGAGTTTACCTGATAAAAATGGTTTTGATGTTCACAAATTCACGTAAGCCATAATAGCTTAATTCCCGGCCATAGCCACTTTTATGAATGCCGCCAAAAGGGAGCCG
>JBEBUO010000093.1:0-8851 GCA_040393285.1 Taibaiella helva
GCACCGGGTTCCCGATAAATGGTCACCACATCATAAGGTTGAAGGATGATTTGCCGGGCCTGTCCCTGGGACAAATCTTTGTTCAATTCGAAATCAATGATCTCCGCCAGCCTGGTATCAGCAGCCTTACGGTCGCTGTCTTTTACCCTGCGCGAAATGGTAGCCCGCTTGATATTGGCACTTTCCTGCAGCCCACCGGCCAGAATAATCAGGTCTTCGGCCGTCATCCCCGCTGCATAGCCGAAGACACCGCCCTGCCTTACCTGCCCGCGTATGGTAACCGAATAGCTTTCCCTAAGGTCGAAGATGGAGGGGATGTGAACCACATCCTCGCGATGGAGGGCAATGGGCGCAGCCCTGCCGGCCATCACATCAGCTACGTTAAAGGAAATCATCTCCGTAGTATTATCGTCCGTGAGCCGGGTAATATAACCCCGCTTCAAAAAGGCGTCTTCCTTAAGCCCGTCTGCCCGGCTGATCAACTCTTTTAAGGTAAGACCGGCCTCCAGTTCATACTGCCCCGGGCGGAATACAGCCCCCTCCAATACCACCCGGTTTTCATACCGGTCGAGAATGGTAGTGACCCTATACTGATCGCCTTTCAAGGGGATAAATTGATCATACTGCGCTGCATTGATATCCTTTACCCGACGCTCTTTATCACCAAGTTGCACGGCCTTGATCTGCGCCGTATAAGCCTTCTCCGTGAAGCCACCGGCAAACAGCAATACATCTTTCAGGCTTTCGCCCGGCATGACTTCGTAAAAAGCAGGACGTTTTACTTCGCCATCCATGCTTACCCTGACGCGATAGGGCGGCACATTGATGATATCATCGTCTTCCAGTATAACATCTGCACTTTTGTCTCCCCTGAGTATGTAATCATATATATCGATACGCTGGTACAGGGTATTGTTGCGGTACAGCTCTATGGAACGCAAGGAGCCGATGTCATTAGGCCCGCCCGACTCGTATAAGGCATTGAGCACAGTGGATAAGGAAGATACGGTATAAGGACCCGGCCGGCGCACCTCACCGTTAATATTAACCCTGATGCTGCGGATATTGGCCAGGCTTACCGACACATCGGTGCCGTTACCGATCGCATAATTATTGGCCTTAAGCCGGGCACGTATCATTTCCCTTGCATTTTCAATGGTCTTACCACCCAGGTACAGTTTCCCCATGCCGGCCAGCATGATGTAGCCCTCGGGACTTACAGTCTCGTCCCAGTTAACTACCGAATGCCCGTAGACATTGATGGCCAGCTGGTCGCCAGGGCCCAGCACATAATTCATAGGGGTAGGCCGGTTGGCATTGGGTGCAAAACCGGAACCTGAGCTCCTGAAATAAGCCGCACCGAAAACAGGGAGTTTGCCGTCATCGGTTTCCTGATCCGAAGGTGTATCCACCACTTGATTTTCCTGGTTCAAAGAAGCATCGGGTATATCGGAAAAGGTACGCTTCAGCGTGGCACTTTTACTTTCCAACGCGGCCACGCGAACCTTAAGCTTCGCTACCTCCTCGGGTGGCAAGCCTCTCTGAGCGGAGACGGTAGCCAGCTCTTCCGTGGCATAGCCTTCGCGCTCCAGCTGGCTGAGCATACTGCGCAGCTGCTCATCCGTGAGCTCGTCTACTTTCACATTACTGAGGTTTTGCTGTAAAAACGAGGGTACCTGTGCCGGCAGCATAGACGGCAGGACTAAGCAGAGACCGAGAAGGGTAAGGAATATGCCGGCGTAACGCCTGTAAGTTGTATGCATCATAGGGCTCGCTAATATAGTATGCTAAGGAAGTAAATCAATTTTATGCCGTTTAACCTGGTTTACCTGGTTGCGGGTACGGGTTGTGGGGTACCCATGCCGATACACAGCACGCCTCTTTCCAAAAGTTGACCCGCATTATAAATGTTCCGGCCATCCAATATCAAGGAACGTTTCATCAGTAACTTTACCCGGTCCCAATCGGGAAAACGGAACATACGCCACTCCGTGAGCAGCATCAGGGCATCAGCATCTTCCAGCGCCTGGTATTCGTCTTCCGCATACTGCACACCTGCGGGCAGTACCCGGGCGGCCACTTCCATGGCAGCAGGATCATACACCTTTACCTTTGCGCCGGCGCCCAGCAATGCCTCGATCAGCAGGAGTGAAGGTGCCTCCCGCATGTCATCGGTCTGCGGCTTAAAGGAAAGTCCCCAAATAGCTATCGTACTGCCGGCAATACCTCCATCCAGGGCCTGCTCCAGCTTATAGAACAGGCGCATTTTCTGATCCTGGTTGATGGCTTCCACCGCCTCTAGTATGCGTAAAGGATGGCCCTTATCCGCTCCCGTCTTCATCAGGGCCTGTACATCCTTAGGAAAACAGGCGCCCCCATAACCGATACCGGCATAAAGAAATTTATTACCAATGCGGGGATCGGCACCAATACCCTGCCTTACCTGATGTATATCTGCACCTACCCGTTCACAAAGATTAGCCATATCATTCATAAAGCTGATCCGTGTGGCAAGCATGGCATTGGCTGCATATTTGGTGAGTTCGGCAGAGGAAATATCCATGGATATGATCCGGTAGCCGTTTAATAAGAAGGGCTTATAGAGCTCTTCGAGTATAGCTTTCGCTTTTTGTGTTTCCGTACCGATCACGATACGGTCGGGACTCATAAAATCAGCTATAGCATCCCCTTCTTTCAAAAATTCGGGATTGGAGGCCACATCAAAAGGAAGATCTACGCCCCTGCGCTCCTGCGCCTGCCGCACGGCAGCCTTTACCTGTAGGGAAGCACCTACCGGCACGGTACTCTTGGTAACGACTACCAGGTAATCGTCCATATGTGTACCAACTTCGTCGGCCACCTGTAATACATATCGTAAATCGGCACTACCGTCGGTGTCCTGAGGGGTACCCACGGCGATAAAAACAACTGCGGCGCCCCGCAGGTGATCTTCCAGGCGGGTGCTGAAGACGAGGCGGCCTTGCTGCACATTGCGCAGCACGAGCTCTTCGAGACCTGGCTCGTATATGGGCATCTGGCCTTCAAGCAAGCGGTCTATTTTGTCCTGATCAATATCAATACAAACCACCTGCATCCCCATTTCACTTAAACATGCACCTGTAACCAGACCTACGTAACCAGTACCGACAACCAATATCTTCATGAAGCGTCCCTATTCTAATTAAAAAATTATACGTACTGCGTCCTGAGACGAACCTGACAGGCCCCTCATGAAAATCAGAGGACACGCATGATCGCCTTCCTTGCCGCATCCTTTTTTCGCTGACAAATGTAAGCAAAACAATAAACTCCTGCAAAGGCCGGCAACAACAGCAAAAGCAGCACTGGCCGGTCTGCAAGCAAGAGGGCAAACAGCAAAGTAAGTAGCTGTACCGGCAATAGCAACAAGGCCGGCAGGTAGGGCCTGCTTAAGCCATAATTACGATAAACGAGCTGATGCAGGTGGTCGTCATCAGATGCAAAGGGAGAGATGCGCTCAAAGAATAGCTTTCTACAGGCCGAGAAGGCCACCTCCCAAAGGGGATAAATCACCAAAAGAAGGGGTACCAGTGGCGAGAGGGAAGGATGTCGCAGCGGCAGCAAAAGGGCCAGTACCGCCAGGAGAAAGCCTAAGAAATAAGCGCCCCCATCACCCAGAAAGATCCGTCCGAAGGGGAAGTTAAACAGGAGAAAGGCGGCCACACTCAGACCCAAAAGGATAGCGATAAAGAATAAGGACCCGTCATGCAGGGTATACGACAGGTAAGCCAGACCGGCCAGGGTAAGCAAGGCCGAACCCGCAGCCAGCCCATTCTGACCGTCAATAAAATTAAGGCCGTTGATCATGGCTACAATAAAGACCATCATAAGACCAAGGCTCCATACCATGGGTACCCCGGTACCCAGGAGATACACCCAGCCCGCATCCTGCACGAGTACGATGGCCATAAGCGGGGAGAGGGCCATGATGGCCAGCCGGGTCATGGGGCTTACCTTTCCGGAATAATCTTCTACAAAGCCGGCAACAAATGCCGGAATGGCTGATAATACCAGGAGCCCACCTATTTCACGATCGTAAAAAACGAAAAGCGCAGCCATGAAGATGCCCAGGCCACCGATACGGGGCGTGGGCATGATATGGGCCTTTTGTACCTTGTCCTGTTCATCTAAAAAAATGCCGCTGCGATGCGTGAAGCGGATAACCAACAGGTGAATGAGTAAGGAAAACAAAAAGGCAATGCCTATAATAAAATATTGTGAAATTGTTAACATGTTAAAGGATTTCCAGTGTCGGGTAAATACCCTGGTCCGGGATGGCATGCACGTGGTTGCATGACCTTACGATAACAAATTTAGGAATTAAATTTGTTATATTTATACTTTATGTTACCGGTTGGTGCAAAATGTCCAGAAATTCCGTGGCGGAAGCTTCCAGGCGGTTCACATTCTTATTGATCTGGGCATTGAGGTACTGGTAAGCCACGTAAGCCAGCAAGCCAATGATGAGCCCTACAGCAGAAGTTACCATTTTGGTATAGATACCGCCGGCAATGTGCTCAATGGAAAAGCCCTGGTGCTGAATATTGAAGAAAAGAATAATCATACCGGCAATGGTACCGAGAAATCCGAACATGGGCGCAATACCTGCAATGGTAGTGAGTATACCCAGGTTTTTCTCCATCTGGTACACCTCCAGTTTACCCGCATTCTCCATAGATTTTTCTATATGATCAATAGGCTTGCCTATACGGCTGATGCCCTTATGGATGACACGTGGAATAGCACCTTCATAATTGCGGCATAAAGACTGCGCAGCAGGAAGGTTACCTTCACTCACTTTCTCCCGGATACGTAGCAAAAAATCCTGGGGTGTTTTACCCGCCTTCCTGATGGCCAGAAAGCGCTCCACAAAAATATATACAGCCAGGATGCTACAGAGCGCCAGGGGAATCATTAAAATACCCCCTTCTTTTAATAGATACCAGAGCGACAATTCCTCTGCAGGTGCGGCAGTGGCGGGCGTTACGGCTTGTAATGTATCGGGTACAATCTGCAGAAAAAGGATACGGAACATGTGCTGGGAAAATTTTAAGGAGCAAATATACAAAAGCTGGAAGGAAGTCACTCCATCGGTCCAATATCTTTAATCGGGGGCGCAGGAGCAGCATCCGGGTGTCGGAATATGCGGCCGTGGGAACAGAAAAAAGGCCGGGACAAGTGCCCGGCCCCATCATGTGTTGGTTGCTGATTTTTTAATCAATACTTACCAGTTCGATATCGAAAATGAGGTCTTTACCGGCAAGGGGATGGTTGGCATCAAGTACCACACTTTCCTCTTTCACTTCCGACACGACTACCGGGAAGGTATTGCCCTCACGGTCATTGAGGTGCAATTGCATACCCACTTCGGGATTAGCCCCCTCGGGAAAATCGGTTTTGGGAAATTCAATAAAGTTTTCGGAAGCAGCAGGACCATAAGCCTGGTCCACAGGAATATTCACTGTCTTTTTATCTCCCACCTTCATGTCCAGTAAGGCGTCGTCAAAACCTTTAATCACCTGCCCCTGGCCTACGACAAAGCTAAGCGGAGCACGACCTTCAGAACTGTCGAATGTAGTACCATCCGTTAATTTTCCATGATAATGCACGCTCACTTTATCGCCTGCTTTTGCTACTGACATAGTCTCAATTTTTATAGTTAAGTAAAGTGGCGCAAGGTATCTAAATAATTTTAAAGCAACAAATCCTGAGGCGACCTCCGGGCTACCGGGTCCCGCATAAATCTTGCAGGCACCCGGGGTGCAAAAGCGCGGATTTTGTTTATCTTTATGCTTTGCCGAGCATCCGGTGGATGCCAACCATATACCGTCATGAGGAAGCTCCGTACTTTTTTTGTTGCTTTTCTGGTGCTTTCGGGCACCGGGCTGTATGCGCAGGGCCTGCACTTTTCCCAGTACTACCAGGCGCCGCTGCTGCTCAACCCGGCCAATACCGCCCTGATGCCTGAATCGGACTATCGTGCTATAGCCCAGTACCGCTCGCAATGGGCCAATATTCCGGCTCCTTTTACCACCCTGGCTGCTTCTGCCGACTTCCAGGCCTTACGCAATACCAACCAAACCAACTGGCTGGGCATAGGCTTTGCCATTTTTAATGACCGGGCGGGCAAGGGCGACTTGTCCTTGTTTAAAGGGCAGCTTACCGCTGCCTATCACGTACAGTTGGGTAGCACCAATATGCTCTCTGTAGGCCTGGGGGCGGCATTGGTGCAAAGAAGTGTGGATTTCAGCAAACTTACTTTTGATACGCAATGGGACGGTTTTACATTTAACCCCGACCTGGCTCAGGGAGAGCCTTTTCAGTCGGCCAAGACCAGCTATGCCGATATTTCGGCCGGGCTTAATTATGCCTACTTTCCCAATGAATTTTTATACGTGAAGCTGGGTGTGGGCCTGTTGCATGTTAATCAGCCAAAGGAGACCTTTTATACCTCAGAAAACCGGCTGGGCATGCGGCCTACGGCTAATGTGGATGTACGCTACCAGTTGAATTCGGGCTGGATTGCCGAACTATCCGGCTATTACAGCCGGCAAAAAGCTGCTTCAGAAATTATTTATGGAGGCTTGTTTTCGAGTAACCTCTCGCCCCGGGAACAGCGCCCTAATGTGCTCCTGTTTGGGGTGTACCACCGCATGTTTGATGCCCTGATTCCGGTAGTGGGCTTTGAATGGCAGCAAATACGGCTCCTGGTTTCTATGGATATTACCTTATCTCCCATAAGCCAGGCCAACAGGAGCAACGGTGCTTTTGAATGCTCCATATCCTATCAGGGCTTGTATAACAGGCTATCCAGAGGCCGGGATGCATATAATTGTCCCCGTTTTTAATAAAACTTTATTACTTTTAGCCACGCTATTATGAACATGCCATTATATATTTGAAAAAATTAAAACAACATGGAAGCCGAAAAAGCAAAAATTCTATTGGTTGAGGATGATGCCAACCTGGGACAGGTACTTAAAAATTATCTTGAATTACATGATTATATTGTGGAATTGTGCCGCGATGGTATTTTGGGCTTAGCAGCCTTTCGTCGTGAAAAATTTGACCTCTGCCTGCTGGATGTGATGATGCCCAATATGGACGGCTTCAAACTGGCCGAAGAGATCCGCAACGCTGATCCTGATGTACCCTTATTTTTCCTTTCTGCGCGCAGTATGAAGGAAGATGTAATTAACGGGTACAAGCTCGGGGCCGACGATTATATTTCCAAGCCTTTTGACAGCGAGGTACTGCTGCTGAAGATCAAGGCCATCCTGAAACGTAATCAGGAAATACAGGAAAAAAATCCTTCGCAGATCGAGTTCAAATTTGGCAAGTTCCAGTTTAACAGCAAACTGCGCATCCTTTCTATCAATGGGAATGAGTATACCTTGTCGCCCAAGGAAAATGCCCTGCTGCAAATGCTGTGCGAATACAAAAATGACCTGCTCCCACGTGAACAGGCACTAAAGCGCATCTGGGGCAGCGACACTTACTTTAACGGCCGTAGTATGGACGTGTACATTGCCAAGCTAAGGAAGTACCTGAGCGAGGATGACAACATCAGCATCGTCAACATACATGGCAATGGCTTTCGCCTGCTGGTACAGGAAGAAGCCAATTCCTGATGCTACCCTGAGGTTTTAAGCCTTAACATTTTTCTGCTTTAATAGAGAAAACCGCTCTTATACCAGAGCGGTTTTCTTAGTGAGGGCTTATGGAAAGCCCTATAAAGCATTTAATACCGCCTGTATCTCGGCCATCGTTACAGGCACCGGCGCAGCGGTAACCACCATGTTCTGGGTAAGGCTAAGCTGAGGCAGTACCTGCATGTAGTTCTGGCCATCCTTATTGCTGAGGATGACTATTTTTATTGTGGTGCCCAGGGGTAAGAAATAACTGGAGCTACCGAAACTGAAGGTATGCGTAGCGGTATCGAACTGGTACATGCTGGAGACCATATTGATTCCGGGAAAGATCACAAAGGGCTGCGTATTCTGTGCATCAAAGCTGCCATCGGGCATGGTGATGAAGAGGTCTGACTTAGGTGCCGGAGCTTCGTAAAAATAATCGCAATTGATCCAGCCAAACCGGGTACAGGAGTCGAACATGTAATAGTAGGAACTATTCCCCGCCGAATCTTTAGTAATCCGGTTTACCGTATTGCTGGTGTCGGCATCCCATATGACGGTACCTCCCCGGGGCGGGTCGGGCGCATAAAACAAGGCCATGGGCGAGGCATTTTCAGCCGGCTGGCGGAAATCTATGCTATACTGCCCGGCGCTCAGCTTCTGGCCGTTATAAGTAGCGGTAAGGTGTACCATACCGCCACTGGTAAGCAGCCGGTCATCATTGGTAATGGTATTGGCACGGTTGGCTATCATTTGCGCGGGTGTGTATACCTCAAGCAGCTTTATCTGCACTGTACCCGCCTGTAATACCTGTCCGTTGGGGTTCCGGAAGGAGTTGGGCCGGAAGGTAATGCGCGTACCCTGGGCGCCGGTAATGGTCTGGGTTTGGCCGGCAGCTACTGAAAATGGCTGCGCAGGCGAGGCTAACTGCTGGAAGAGGCCGTCTAAACTTTGGGCATCGCCCAGGTTATTGTTGTCCTTATTGCAGGCCGTAAAGCTAAGTACAGCCAGGGTGGCCAGGAAAAATAACGAGTTGATGTGTTTCATTTCTATGTAGTTTTAATCAGTCATATACAATAGTCCGGATGAATCTTTGGCTTTGTGATGGGTCATCACAATAGCTTAAAGTGATAAATATTTATGAAACTAAAGGCTGATTAAGCCAATTGCTTCTATGC
>JBEBUO010000094.1:0-8819 GCA_040393285.1 Taibaiella helva
CGCCGGCAGGGTTTGCTCATCCTGTAAAAAATTTCTGTTAAAGGCGTTTTAGTTATTTGATTTCCACCTATCTTAGCAAAAAGATCCACTTCCCATTATTCCGTAATTTTACTTTGTTATTTTTTATTTTAAAACATGTATTTCGAAGCCTCATGGCGGCGAAATCTGAAGTGATCTTATATGCAAGCAACGATCTTATGGGTGGATGATGAAATAGAATCCCTAAAGTCCCAGATACTTTTCCTGAAGAATAAAGGTTATGAGGTAACGCCTTTCACCAATGGGTATGATGCCCTGGAGCACCTGAAGGGTCAGAAGGCAGATGTCGTGCTGCTGGACGAAAGTATGCCCGGCATGACCGGCCTGGAAACCCTGGCCAAAATCAAGGAGGAATACCCGACCATTCCCGTGGTGATGGTCACCAAAAATGAAGCGGAAAACATTATGGAAGAGGCAATAGGGTCTCAAATTACGGACTACCTGATTAAACCGGTAAATCCCAACCAGGTATTGCTTTCCCTGAAGAAAATAATGGATGGTAAAAGGCTTGTTTCTGAAAAAACAACTGTAGAATACCAGAAAGATTTCCGCAACCTGTTTATGGCGCTTAATGATAGCCCGAACATGGAAGAATGGAAGGATTTGTATAAAAAACTGGTGTATTGGGAAGTGGAAATGACCAAAAGCGACAGCCCCGAAATGCAGGATGTGTTTAATACACAAAAATCCGAGGCCAATACCGAGTTCTTCAAATTCGTATCGCGCAATTACCTGGATTGGGTAAACGACAGGAGTGAAGCAGCACCTGTGATGTCGCATAATATTTTTGAGAAAAAGATCGCACCTTTTGTCAATAAGGACCAGCCCACATTTATGGTATTGCTGGATAACCTGCGGTATGACCAGTGGAAAGCGATCGAACCGATTATTTCCCAATACTTCCGCTTGCAGGAAGAGGAAATGTTTTACAGCATTCTGCCTACCTCTACCCAGTACAGCCGCAACAGCATATTCTCCGGGCTATTGCCGGTAGAAATCGAAAAGCGGTATCCCCTGGAATGGAAAAACGATGACGAGCAGGGCGGAAAGAATCTGTATGAAAAGCAGTTTCTGGGCGACCAGATGCATCGGCTTAATCTGGGCAAATACAAATGGGATTACCTGAAAATCACCAATAATGATGATGGTAAAAGTATGGAAGACAACATCCATAATTACCTGCGCAATGACTTGACGGTGATCGTATATAACTTTGTGGATATGCTCTCGCATGCCCGTACCGAGATGGAAGTACTGAAGGAGCTGGCAGGTGACGAGGTGTCGTACCGGTCGCTGACCGTAAGCTGGTTTGAGCATTCCCCCATCTTCAGGGCATTAAAGAAGATTGCCGACAAGAAGATACAGCTGATCATTACTACCGATCATGGTACCATGCGGGTGAAAACACCCAGCAAATGTATTGGCGATAAGGCCACGACTACGAACCTGCGCTACAAACACGGCCGTAATATCCAATATGAAGAAAAAGATGTATTTGCCGTGACCAAGCCACATGAAGCAGGCTTGCCGCAACCGAATGTCAATTCCAAGTTCATTTTTGCCAAAGAAGATGTATTCCTCTGCTATCCGAATAATTATAATTACTACGTCAACTATTACCGCAATACCTTCCAGCATGGTGGTGTGTCGCTTGAGGAATGTATCGTTCCGATTATTCGTATGGTGAGCAAGTAAACACAAAAAGTAATTCGCCAGCAAGCGTCAGAAACATCCTGAAGCCTGTTGGCGTTTCCTCATCTGCCAAATTTAAAGATGTCTGCCAATGGCGATATCTTGCCCTGAAGCATATCAGAAATAATGCGCATACCCAGAACAGAGAAGGTGATACCATTGCCGCCAAAGCCCAATACAAAATAAGCTCCGGGAAATTTGGGATGCATACCTATGTACGGAAGCCCGTCCTTGGTGCTGCCAAATGTGCCTGCCCAGGCAAAATCCGGTCTCAGGGCATAATGTGGCAATACTTTCTGGGCATACCGTTCCAGTACGGCCACTTTTTTACCTATTGCCGCATCTCTTCTGGCTGCTTGTGCAAACTCCTCATCTGCGCCTCCAATCAATAAACGGCCGTCATCTGTGGTCCGCATATAATGATAGGGATCGGCTGTATTCCAAAAGAGTGTATCCTCCAATGCCGATAAAGCACCGTCTTCAGGTTCGCCCACTAATGCATAAGTAGACTGCAGGGATACAAAAGCGCCTTTTATCATTTCTGTGCTTTCAAAACCGTTGCAGTAAATGACTTTCTTTGCCGTAATGATATTCCCATATTCCGTGCGCACTTGTACTTCTTTTTTTCCGTAACGACCCGCTTTTACCTCCGTTTTGTCAAATACCTGGAGGCCGCGCTCATGGTTGTAAGCCAGCAGGTCATGGGCCAGAATAAAAGCATCCATACTGCCGCCCTGGGCCGAAAGAATGCCACCAAAGGCATGGTGTAAACCATAGCGGCTCCTGATTTGCGCTTGGGTGAGCCAGGATACATCGAAGCCGTTTTTTTTACGCGCCTCCAACTCCCGGAGCAATCCAGCTTGGTCCTTTTTGTAAGCGGCAAAATAGAGTGATTCCTTCTTCCTGAAGCCACAGTCCGATTTGACTTCCCGTACAATCCCGGCCAGCTCATCAATGGCTGCTGCGCAACCCCGGTACGCAGCTACGGCATTTCGAGCGCCTATTTGCTCAGTCAACTGGTAAAGTGGCACATCAATCTCATACTGCAGCATGGAGGTGGTTGCCGATGTACTTCCATGAGCCACCTCTCTCCTGTCTACCAGTGTGGTAGCATAGCCGTCGGCCATACACTGATGGGCAATCAGGCTGCCGGTAATACCGCTACCTACGATCAGAATATCCGTCTTCAGGTCGGTGCGGAGCGAAGGATAGGTATGTAAAAGGCCATTTTTAACCAGCCAGAAGGGTTCACTTGATTTTAGTTTCATACAAGGTGATTTAAAATGATGCGGCAACTGGCTGACCGGATGTGGCATGAAGCATGCATGGGTACCGGTGACCCAAAGATATCTTTTTTTCGTTTGCCGGAACAGGCATTTTGAGCCACTTTGCAAGTCATCGTCTTCCTCAAATTTACTTATCTTTGTGTACCTTAAACAAATAACGAAAATGCCACATTATCATCGCGTGGGGAACATTCCGCATAAGCGTCATACCCAATTCCGGAAGCCCGACGGGGGGTTATATTCGGAACAACTCTTTAGTACCGAAGGGTTCTCTTCTCATTATTCTTTACTGTACCATATTCACCCACCGACGGTAATTATCCGTACCGAGGAGCCTATTGATATATCGCCTAAAGCAGCTACCGACAATATCTTAAAACACCGTAGTTACCAGGGTTTTAAAGTAAAGCCCGAAGCGGATTTTATCAAGAGCAAGCAAGTGACCTTGTTCAATAATGATGTACATATAGCGCTGGCTGCACCCACGAAAGGGCTTACCGGCAATGTTTTTTATAAAAATGCGGATTCGGATGAGGTCATCTTTATCCATGAAGGTAAAGGCGTTTTAAAAACACAATACGGCAACCTTAAGTTTGGTTATGGCGACTACCTGGTTATTCCCCGGGGTACCATTTACCAGATTGATTTTGAAGATGAGCAGAACCGCCTGCTCCTTATCGATTCCTACAGCCCCATATCATTTCCCAAACGGTACCTGAGCCGTTATGGCCAGCTCCTGGAGCACGCACCGTTTTGTGAGCGCGATATCCGTCAGCCGGAAGACCTGCAAACGATCGATGAAAAGGGGGAATTCCTGATTCATATTAAGAAAAAGGGGCTGCTCTACCCGATTTGGTATGGCACCCATCCTTTTGATGTGGTAGGCTGGGACGGCTATGAGTATCCCTATGCTTTAAGTATACACGATTTTGAACCCATTACCGGCCGGGTGCACCAGCCACCGCCTGTACATCAGACTTTTGATGCGCATAATTTCGTGATTTGTTCTTTTGTACCCCGTATGTACGACTATCATCCGCAGTCTGTACCCGCTCCTTATAACCACAGCAATATCGATAGTGATGAGGTGTTGTATTACGTTGATGGTGAGTTTATGAGCCGTAAGCATGTAGAAAAAGGCATGATTACCCTGCACCCTGCCGGTATTCCCCATGGCCCCCACCCCGGTGCCGTGGAGAAAAGCATAGGGCAGACTGAAACAAAGGAGCTGGCTGTGATGATAGATACCTTCCATCCGCTGATGATGACACAGGTAGCGAAGGATATTGAGGACGATAATTATGTGATGAGCTGGGCAGAATAGTTTATGGGATGTATAACAAATCTGGTATCAAAGGTTCAGTATGAAAATTTTGAAGAGGGAGAGTTTTATAATATTGAATTAAGATCTTTGGATGAAACTTTGGGAATGATTCAACAATTTCCCTGGCAAGCTTTCCGACATTCCTTGTTTAGCGTAAAACTTACTAACCCTTCAATTACCATTGAACAAACGGATGGCAGCTATCTCAAGGTGAGTATGTATTACTATGGTAAGTTTATAGCGTATTTCTTAAATGGGGTCGGCAAGCTTTCTTTCGTGATTGTAGACAAGTTAGAGGAAATAGAAATAATAGTAAAACGGTTCTTTGAAAACAGGGTTTCAGAAATCGAATGGAAAAAGTATTTTGAATGGGTGTATGATAAGAAGCGCCATTTTGTATCAAGATCTTTTAACTATACTACTACGTGGAAAGGTGTACTAAGACTGATGTCAGTGGAGCTCACAATATTTGTGATATTATCACTACTATTATTATTGCTTGGTAATGTCGGTATTGTGGAAGTCTTGGCCTTGGTTTTAGCGTTATTATGGTTCTGTTTACCGCAAATAATTCTCCTTATTAATTATTTCATTTTTTCAAGAAAGCATATTTTAGAACTTTCACGGTGGCACAATGAATTTTCTTTTGGGAAAGGGAACAACATCATAAAATACGATAAAGAAAATATTATAAAAATCGTTTCGAGTAGCAATAATTGGTTCAGATGTCCGTGGAATAATTATTATATTTATGAAATAAATTTCAGAGATGGGAGTTCAATCAAATTCACTAACCTTATCATTCGGTCATTTACATTTGATTTAAAGTTTCCTAACCAACATATAAAAGACCAGCATCGTTTTTTTCCGCTGGTCAGGATTAATAACAGCAGGTAAGAAATATGGAAAAAGAGTTTTTAAACTCCGGGTATATACGGGTAAAGAAGCGGCTGAAAAAGCTGGCAATGGCGCAATGGAGTCTGTGCGCGGGTGCAGCACTTGCCTGCCCCGGTCCAGCATGATCAACAAGTTCATTTCTTATATAATCATTTAAAAAAATTGACACATGTCCACAGTTCAAGGTAAAACATTTGCAGAGAAAATTGCGCAGGCGCAGGAGTTCCTGCCGATCAACGGTACAGATTATATTGAGTTTTATGTAGGCAATGCCAAACAGGCCGCCCACTATTACAAAACAGCCTTTGGCTTTCAGTCGGTAGCTTATGCCGGTCCGGAAACAGGTGTGCGCGACCGTGCCTCTTATGTATTGCAACAAGGCAAAATCCGCCTGGTGCTGACTACCGCCCTAAAGTCAGATCATCCCATTTCAGAACATGTAAAACTACACGGCGATGGTGTGAAAATTCTGGCGCTTTGGGTGGATGATGCCTATAGTGCTTTTGAAGAGACAACCAAACGTGGCGGAAAACCGTACCAGGAGCCGATTACCATTAAAGACGATTTTGGCGAAGTACGTATGAGTGGTATTTACACTTATGGAGAAACCGTGCACATGTTCATTGAGCGCAAGAATTATAATGGCGTATTCATGCCCGGTTATGAGAAATGGGAAAGCGCTTACCAACCCGCTGATGCCGGTTTGCTGTTTGTAGACCATTGCGTAGGCAATGTAGGCTGGAACCGTATGTTGCCTACGGTACAGTGGTATGAAGAGGTAATGGGTTTTGTGAATATCCTGTCGTTCGATGACAAGCAAATCAATACGGAGTACTCTGCTTTGATGAGTAAAGTAATGAGTAATGGTAATGGGTACGCCAAATTCCCTATCAATGAACCTGCAGAAGGCAAAAAGAAATCACAAATTGAGGAGTACCTCGAGTTTTACGAAGGTGAAGGGGTGCAGCATATTGCTGTAGCCACTAAAGACATCGTAAAAACCGTAAACGAACTGAAGTCACGTGGTGTGGAATTCTTAAGTGCGCCTCCTGAAGCCTATTACGAAATGCTGCCGGAACGTGTGGGTGAAATCGACGAGGATATTAAGAAGCTACAGGCATTAGGCATTCTGGTTGATCGCGATGAAGAAGGTTACCTGTTGCAGATATTTACTAAACCTGTAGAGGACCGGCCTACCCTGTTTTTTGAGATCATCGAACGCCATGGAGCACAAAGCTTTGGCGCTGGTAACTTCAAAGCTTTGTTTGAAAGTATAGAACGTGAGCAAGCCAAGCGGGGTAACCTGTAGCATGCCGGACTTACTATAACTAAAAAATCTCCCGCGATATGTTTGCGGGAGATTTTTTTATGGATGAACTGCTGTTTAATCAATAGTTTCAATAAACTCTATGCCATGTTTTTTCAGTTCTTTTAGAACCGGTACATAGATCTCAGGCATGGTGGGTATCCGTACACCATGCAGGTTTTTTGTGGACAGTTCGCCCATGAGTATTTTCTTGGCCAGTATCGCCATAGGCAAGCCTACGGTCTTGGCCATTACGCTATACTGCCGGTTTTCGCCTTTTGCCACCAGGGTGCTTTTGAGTTTTACCAGCATGCCTTTGCGCTCATAATCCACTTGGTGCTGCATCACCACCATGTCTTTATCCAGCGCACGCATTTTCCATTTCTCTTCGATAAGGGTTTGTAAAATATCTGCCGATGAGAGTTGTGAGGCGGCTGTATTTATTCTCCGCTTATCAAATATACCCAGCCACTCCAATTGTTTCATCTCTTTATCATCTACCTGGTATTTTCCTTTAAAATGTTGCTTCAGCTTATCATCGTTGGGTACACCCATTTTTTCAGACAGCCAGGAAGCATAGCTGGCATTTTCGGTATTGTACACATCCTGCTCGTTCGTCAATTGAGCACGAACAACCACATCCCAGCCTTTCATGAACAGTGGATGCCGTAAGGTAGCCCGCATAAACGTTTTTATATCAGGCAGGTGGTAGAGTTCAAGGTACTTCAGCGAGTCCCTGTTGGGGTAGTAGCTTAAGGCACCTACTTCATCTACTTTTATCTTTTTACTGTTGGTGTATAATTGATCATAATGCAGCTCCTGCTGTTTGCCGTTTTCCAGCCATACTGCTCCGGCTTTACCGGCCAAGAGGATGTTACGTGGATTCCAGCTAATTTTGTAATGCCAGGGATTATCATCACTTTCAGGCGCAATGAGGCCACCACAATAACTCTTAAACGATACTAATGTACCGGCTACACGCTGCACACCATGTATGATGGCATTGGCCGACATATGATCAATACCCGGGTCAAGACCCATCTCACACATCATCATAATACCGGCTTCCCTTGCTGCCTGGTCCAGCGCCTTTATCTCCTCATTGACGTAAGAGGAAGTGATCAGGTTTTTCTGAAACTTCACGCAATCCTGTGCTAATAAATAATGCAGGTTATGCGGCATTAAGGACAGCACAATATCCGCTCTTTGCACCAGTTCCTGTCGGTCATGTACATTGTGTATGTCAATAACGGCTGCTTCGCCCTTAGGATGGCCACTGAGCTTTTCGGCTATCATCTCTGCATTGGCATCCATAACAATGACTTTCCAGCGTTGCTTGGCATTCTGGAGCATATAATCAATAAGGTAGGCCGATGACTTTCCGGCCCCGGCAATGAGTACAGTTTGCATAAAATCGGTTGGTTTTTATAAAAAGGGTTTACTTGGTTTGTTACAAAGATAATAATAAAACCCCCCTTTATTTAATGTAAACTTTCTGATATTAGTTATTTTAATTAGTATAATATTAAGGTCCTTATCCTATCTTTGGCTATATATGATGATCTGGAAAAATAAACAGGTAACTATAGAGGCACTTAATGAGATGAATAAAGGTACCATGGCCCAAGCACTCGATATGTGTTTTACACATCTGGGTCCGGACAGCCTGAGTATGAAGATGCCGGTAACTGAAAAGACGCACCAACCTTACGGTTTGTTACACGGGGGTGCCTCAGCGGCCCTGGCTGAGACTGTAGGCAGTGTAGCCAGCTGGCTCTGTATTGATACAGAAACGCAAATTTGTGTGGGCATGGAAATTAACTGCAACCATATCAGGGGCGTACACTCAGGCGATGTCGTTGCTACTGCCCGCCCCTTGCATATAGGTGCGACCACGCATGTCTGGGACATCAGAATAGAAAATGAACGAAAGAAATTGGTTTGTATCAGCCGCTTAACTGTAGCTATCAGAAAAAAACCGGCATAGATGACCAAAATCAGACAATTTATTATGAATTAATTCAGAAGCTGTGCCGTATTTTTGTAGCTCTGGATCACCATTTTTATAAACGACCACCTTGTTCCAACCAACACCCACTGTTACACCTGCCACCCCTCTTCCCATTACTTTATGTGTTGTGACCAATGTACTGGACGCTAAAGTAGAGCGTATCATTGATCTCTGCAGCACCGTTTGTGCCGAAATTCTTATCGGTTATGATAACCAGGGTAAAAACGATTTTGCAGGTTTTACCGAAAACAGGCACACCACCAT
>JBEBUO010000095.1:0-8803 GCA_040393285.1 Taibaiella helva
TTGATTTTTGAAGCATGCATAGCAGGTGAAGAATATTCTGAGCAAAATGTAATAAACATTTACATCCGGGTATCCAAACTATTTGAGGCCGCTCATCTGATCAATATCCGGGAAATAACCCATATTAATGGGCGATTAAAATATCGGTTCGGGTAATGCGGTGCAAAGCGTTAGCGTGCGGGCAGCAGCGGCTCGTTAAATCCCTGAACGGTGTTCGTCTTTGCTGCACAAGTCCCGGGTGTTCGACCATCAGGTAGTAGAACCGTTTTTTCACCCCTTTAATCTTAAAACAGTATGAAAAAGAAACTCATCAACACGCGCAACAAGGATCCTTTTGAAACGATTTGTTGGAACCTGACGGCCTACGACGATCCTATGGAGGTGATACAGGATGTTTTCAGCAATGATGACTACGGGTATTTTAGAACAACCATGCAGCATGCTTTCCTTGCGCTGCTTCATGGACAGGTGCTTAAGGGCAACCAAAGCCGGGAATTATTTCGTGTATACCAGCGGGTTAATGCTTTGCTACTCGTCGGCCACCACTTTTATAAAATCCATAAGCGCTACTTCAAAAAGAAACAGGAAGTCCTTAATCAAGGGCTGGAAGAAGAACACGCCCCTCAACACGCCAGCAATACCTTGCCGCATGAGGATAGCCAGTACTGCCTGTATCGCCTTTTCAGGATGAATAAAATGAGTTACTGGAAATCAGAATGGAGCTATTTTATGCTCTATGCACTCGGCGAGCATGATTTTCAGCATGCTGAAGAGTTTTATTCCCTTAACTTTTTCACGCAACTCCTCTTAGAAACACTACATGATATGTACCATTCCGAATAGCAGCAGCCAGGGCCAATAGACAATGATGCGCAAATTTCGCCATCACCAGTTTCGGAAAGGGGAACCGTATAGCAGCCGGTTCGAAGGCTGCTATAGATAAATCTCTTGCTTAATATCTTGTTTTGAGTACGATAGTTCCCAATTCCTTAATTTCCTCCTGGGATGTGAACACCACCCTCCCTTTTTTAGAAAACACTTCCCAGGCGATGTTACTGGTAATGTCATCAATAGCATGAGGTATTGTTGCATCATCCGTCAGTTCAAACGATTGGTCATCTTTCATGATTACTGCTTGTGCAAAGTCTTGGTGAACAATCAACAGTTCTGCCCGTCCCTCAATAGATGCCTGGTAAATTTCCTGTAAGTCAGTCAGAACCTTTCCCTGGGCTATGGCTTCTTTCATCTCGCTAATGGCTTCCGTCCGGTATTGGCGTTGAAAATCTTTAATGATTTCCCATGATTGCTTTACGATTTGGTGGGGCGAAGCATTATTGTAGTCTATTGCCCCATGACCGATATACACACCCGGTTTATCAGCAACTTGCTGCAACAGGCTGTAATTATTTTCAGTGCAAATGACGATGCAATTTAAATCAGTTTCCTGATGCACTTTTATCAATGCTTTGTCTACTTTGTTTAAAAACTCCCGCAGCAAATTGTCTACATGTTTAGGATCACTTCCTTTATCCGGGAAGGTATTATAATGTTGATTTTCCGAAAAAGGAAAGTCCTGGTTCTCTATCTCTTTGACCATACCGTCATTCATCGCTTCATATAAATGAACACCACTTTGCGACAACAGCATCAGCAAGTAATTTTCACTTCGGCTATACGCCTTTATGAGCGGGCGGATGGCAAAGGTGTCTGAAATATGCACCCCATTATTACCTGTCTCCCAGGTAGACTTTATGATTTCCTGTGTGTCGTTGGAAAGAAATAAATGCAAACTATCTAAGTTGTAGTTTATATCTATTTCAGCGGCAACCGTCTCAAGTTTTTCTAAAAGCGGGGCAACGGATTTTTTGCCAAACTCGCTGATTACTTTCTCCCCGGCTTCCTTCAGCAGGTTTTTGAGGAGAATTTCATCTTGCAGGTTATCCGGATGGGTGCGGTGTGTATTGAGGGAAATAGTCACACAAGGCGTACTTTTCTCCGATGCTAGTTGCTCTAATTGTTCTTTTAACGCCATAATCATTGTTGTTTTTGTATCTTAACGATTTACTTTCTTCAGGTTAATGCACCTGGTGTATACACCGAGGCTTGGCTGACCAATCTATTAATATAAGGGACGATTTTTTCATGTACTATCATCTTTCCGCTCAACAGCAGCAACATGAAGGTAAAAAACGAAGATGGGAATGTACATCCCTTTACGATTTTTCTTGCATGATTTAACGATTTGTTTCAGGTATAGGGTGAATAACATAGCCAACAGGGATTTCATTTGATGAAAAAGATAAGCTCCTTGTTTCATTTCTCTTAAAGAATAGGTTACCCGTATAAAAAACTTCTTTAATTCTCGTCAAAATTCCGGAAATTGGGTATAATAGTTAAAAAATAATGGGATATTTTTAATCGCTAACAATAAATTATTCGTTTAAACGGAATAAAATATGCTTCTTAAAACTAGATTATTTTTCCGGTTTTAAGGAAATTTACAATCAAAATAAATGATATGATGGCGGAAAGAAAACACTTCCCACAAAAAGGCAACCCTGCAAGACTGGTGAAGGATATAGATCAGGCGAGGTTTGTTTTTCAGACATTGTTTGCCGACCAGGATGTCGATGAGCTGACGGACGGGGTTTTTCATTGGTTAAGCAGAATGGACGACCCGGCGTCTTTGCAAACATTCTTAGTGCTACCCGAGCTATTGAACACCTATAGCCTCGACGATTTCCTGGAGGGCAGGGTAGTGCTACCCAGGGTTTCGGATAAGCAGGTGATCAGAAGAACCGGGCTGGCTGCTTTTATCTGGTCCATGATCGTCCGCTGCTGGAACCTGTTTGGTGAAGAAATCCACCGGCATCCGGCCGCTGCCTGGCCGGCTACGAAACCGATGAAAGACAAGGATGATACCACGGCCGACTTGCTGGATAAGATGAGTCTTGATGAGCTGCAACAGGAATTTACCTCATCGTTAACCGCTATCGTCGGTGAATCTTATTATGACCGGTTCATCAATAAGCTGACACCTTTTGAATATACCATAAACGAGGAGGATATAGCCTCCTTCTCCCATGACCCGGAATTAAAAGAGCATATGGAATTCATGCTTTGGGCGGCTGGTATGCGGTTTTTTATCGCCGCGGTGTATTGCTATTTCGGAAAGGATAAATAAGATAAAGGGAATAGTGATCTACCTTCCTGATATTAACGTTACTTTTTAGCACCACGCAAGCCCCCTTGCCCACAGATCTTTACCTTGCTGGCCATCCAAAACAAAAGAACCACCTGATGCTACAACAGAGGGTAGACAGGTGCCAACAAAGCAAAAAGCAACCGGGGATATCGATTGCCTTTTACCAGGCGGGCAGCCTTTAGTCCTCCCGGCTGCCATCATCTGCCATACGTACCATTTTTGGGGTAAACCGCGCGATTACGTCCACCAGGTCGGTTTGTGCAGCCATAACGGTATGAATGTCTTTGTACGCCATTGGTGCTTCATCTCTTCCGGCCCCCAGAAGGGTTACGCCCGCTTCTTCCAAGGCCTTCTTCATATCTAATTTAGAAATGGTTTTAAAGGCTTGTGTCCTGCTCATTTGCCTCCCTGCACCATGTGAGGCGGATTGAATAGCGCCTGCCACTCCTTTTCCGCGTACCAGGAATCCAGGGGCGGTCATGGATCCCGGAATAATACCCATCACTTCCTTTCCCGCAGGGGTAGCACCCTTCCTGTGTACAATCACTTCCTGGTCATGCCATATCTCTTTCCAGGCAAAATTATGGTGCTTCTCTACCTTTATCATCAGCTGCGCACCTAGGGCTTTTGCTATTTTGTTATGAATCACTTCATGACAGGCGGAAGCATAATCGCCCGCCAGGTTCATGGCAAGCCAATATTCATTTCCAGCCTCCGAATTCAAATCCAGGTAGGCCAGGTTTCTGGCCTCATAAGGCAGTATACATAGCGCTTTGGCCAGATCCGTATAATATCCGGCAATGGTTGCGCCCGTACCGCGCGAACCAGAATGGGTTAATAGTGCTAAGTATTTACCGCTTTTAAGTCCTGTTTTTTCATCCGTCTGTTCCACTTCCAAATAGCCGAATTCCACGAAATGGTTGCCTCCTCCGGAGCTTCCCAGTTGCGACCAGGCTTTATCTTTCAATTTGGCAATAAATTCATTTTCTTCAAATAGTTTACTGTCTAAGACGGCATGCTCCGATCGCTGGTGTTTTGTAAAACCCGCTCCCGCACCGAATTGTGTTTGTGTGAACAAGACCTCTTTATACAAGCTCTGGTTGAAGTCGAAATGGGTATAAGGAATATCATATACCGACAATGCCATTCTGCATCCGATATCAACACCCACACCATAAGGAATGACCGCATTTCTGGTGGCTAAAACCCCGCCAATGGGCAGTCCGTAACCTTGGTGAGCATCCGGCATTAAGGCACCTGCAACGGTTACCGGCAAGTGCATGGCCACATTCATTTGCCTTAATGCACCCTCCTCAATATGAGCGGCTCCGTATATGGCATAATCATCAGCCTGATCTTTCAAAGGAATAATTGTTTCGTCTGGTTTCGTTCCCACCCCCTCGATGATCGCCGTAGCTAGTTTGCCAAAAATTTTATGGTCTATATACGCTGTTGCATCTTTGAGTACAGCAGCGTAGTGGTGCAGCATCTCCGTCCGGCTATAGCCGGTTCTCTTCTTATTGGCTTTTAAAGCTATGCCGAGGAGTTCGTTTTGCGGATAGCCCAGAGCAAGCAAATCGTTTCCGTTTATTTGTGTTGACATGATTATTTAATAAGATAAAAGGTAAAATTTCTATTTGAAAATCTATAAGGTCCGGAGACCTTATAGATCTTTGTTATTTCACGAACAACTGTTTCAATTGGTCGACGATTTGCCCGTTGCCCGAAATGGAAATGTTATTTATTTTGTCTGCAATCTTTTCCACGTATTCCATTTCTTTAAGGCGCATCAACATGCTATTTTCTTCCATCAATTTAGCTGTATTTAATAAACTTCTTGTGGATGCGGTTTCTTCCCTGCGCATGATAATGTTTGCCTGGGCCTTCTTTTCAGCAATCAGTACCTGATTCATGATGTCTTTCATGTCGCCGGGCAGCACAATATCCTTCAATCCGCAATTTACTATTGAAATGCCCAAACCCTGCGCCTGTTCCCGACTCATGGTCATTACATACGCATCTACCTGTCCCTTATTTTCCATCAGTTCATCCAGGGTAATCCGGCCTATAAAGCCACGTAATGCTAGTTGCATGATGTTATACAATTGTTTATCATAGTCCTTGTTTGCCAAAAATACCTTTTCAATATCCACCACCTGGTACTGCACTGAAAAATTGACCCGGATCTGCGCTTTGTCTTGGGTTAAAATTTCCTGCCCGGAAAGCTCCATCATCGTCTGACGCATATCTACTTTACTTACGGCCACAAGGATATGATTGCTCCACCAATAGTAAACGCCTGCATCCAACACCCGGTCAAATTGACCGTTTACATATAGGATACCCTTTTCATTCGGCTCAATTTTATAGGAACGCACATAAGGCGCCATGATACTTTTCTGCAAGACGTAGACAGGCAGATCTTTTGGAATCTCTAAGGTGCTGGTATTGATCATTTTGAAGCCATACTGTTTTAGCCCCTTCCACATGATGTAACGACCTGTATGGAAGACGCGCGTCAAGGTTTCATTCCAGTACATCATACAGATATGCCCTTCCGGTACATCGATGACATGTACATGGTCGCAAAACTCAGGGTGGGACAATAATATCTCCACATGCTGGCTCACGGAAAAATCTGTAGACTTGTTGTAGATCGTAGCCTGCTCAGCCCAACCTAACCAGTATTTACCTTCAGCAAGAATACGCGAAATGCCGGTTTCTTTCGTTATCACAGCGATGTGATGCTCGGGTACTACAATACGTTTCATTTTTTTTGTTTTATGTTGGTTTTAAAAAAATAGGTTTAAAGAATAGCATAAGCAGCCTTTATCCGCCAATACGGGGCATGCACCTAGTCTTTTTTGAATCGCAGCTCATTTGATCCCTTTATCCACCTGAAATGATGGCGTAATGGTTAAAATAAGATACAATGGCCAAAAGCCCTTGTCCACACCACAAAGCATTTTCAGTATGTGGCCGATGAGATGGCTGTGCATGCTTGCAGGCACACTTGCCTCAATCATTCAGACTTTGGCCTCATCGCCACCAGCTGCTTTTGCTATCCATGGATGTACATTTTTAGAAGACGTACAACTTCATAGAAGAGGACACTTGGTGTGCCCTGACCTCTGGATCTAAACCCAGTGCTCTACCTTTGAGCTATTGAGTGTGACCTCAAGCGGGACTCGAACCCGCAACACCTGTAACCATGCTATAACCGCTTAGCTATCCCTTTAGGGAGTAGGATTCGAACCTACGTACTGGTTTGAACTTCAACCTATACTTCTTGCTGCGTCAGTATATGCCTTCGCTATGCGTGCATACTATGTTGCCATACAGAAACAACAGACCAGGACGGCTTCCGTTATAGATTTGCATTATGCCGGTGGCATAATATTTTAAAAGCAAAGACTATATTTTAAAAGAACTTTTCTTGTTGTGATCGACTAGGCAAAGATGCCATGTGCCCTACGCAGGGGAGTTGCGTATTCGCAAACGTTTGCGTAGAAAACGCTGAAATGGCTTGCTGGCTTGGTTATTATTTTTTCAATACGGCTTTACTGTGGATGGCATACTACAACTACGCAAATATATTGCGTAGTAAAACTGCGTAGTTACTTCAAAAAATGTACTTTTAACCCCAAAAAGCACAGGATGGCGATAAACAAGATGGCACTTATCCGGTATAAGACGATTGACCAATGCCTACGCAACCGGCAACGTAGGTGGAGGCTGGAGGACTTGATAGAGAAAGTAGCAGAAGCATTATATGAATATGAGGGCATCACCTCGGGTGTAAGCAAGCGAACCATTCAGGCGGACATACAGTTGATGCGCAGTGATAAACTGGGGTACAATGCGCCCATTATAGTTAAGGACAGGAAGTATTATAGTTACGAGGAGCCGGATTACAGCATCAATCATACCAAAATCACGAATACGGATATAGACAAGATGAATGAGATCGTATCCATTTTACGGCAAATGAACGGCTTTGACTATTTCGATGATATGAATGACATCATAGCACGTCTGGAAAACAGCCTGAACAAGTCTGCCCATTCTGCACAAAGTTTTATTCAGCTGGAAGGCAATAAACTCCTGAAAGGCCTGGAGCACATTTTGCCTTTGTACCAGGCCATAAAAAAGCAAATTGCCCTGCTCATCAACTACCAGTCATTTAAGGCCAATCAAGCCAGGCAGGCAGTTTATTCACCTTACTTGTTAAAAGAGTACCGCAACCGCTGGTTTTTGATTGCGCAGCCACACAAAGGCAGTGCTTTGGTGACCCTGGCACTGGACCGGATTATAGACTTTATGGAAATGACGTCCCGGGACTATACCCCTTATACCGGCATTGATTTTGAGCGCTATTTTGAAGACACGATTGGGGTCACTAAAAGCCAGAAAGACCGCGCGAGTAAGGTTATACTGTGGGTAGATAGCTATAATGCACCTTATGTGCTTACCAAACCCATTCATGCCTCTCAACAGGTATTGCAGCAAGATGAAACGGGCCTTACCATTCGATTGGATGTGGTCCTGAATTTTGAACTGGAGAGGGAAATCCTGGGTTTTGGCGAATGCATGAAAGTGCTGGGGCCAAGAATACTGATCAAGCGTATCAGGGACAGGGTAGGGCACATGCATGCCATGTATTATGGATAGACCTCAAAAAGGTCGCCAAGGCTTTTTGAGTTGTATTGGAAACTTTTAGATGCACTTTCACGAAGTCCCATATGCTTTTCTTCTCCACAATCTGTTCGCTTCCCATATCGTATTCTATTCGATATGGGATGGCTAAATGCTTGCTTCTAAGTTTTCGTTTTTTTAATTGCTTTGGGAATGAGATTGAATATGTCCTTTCAAGTCATCCATTTTATTCCCTATTCCCTATTCCCTATTTCCGATGCCGAATTCCCTGTTTATTGCTTGCCACTACTTAGCTGTTTCCCTTTCCTTTATCAGCTTTTCACCACCAGAGGTGGCTTCCTATTATTGATGTTTGTTGCCGTCTCCAAGCGCCCTGTTTTTCAATGGTGTCAGCATTAAATTTTCGACAACGATAATTCGTTTTATTTTGATAAGCAACACACTATGGTAGTCGCTAAAATACCCCGCAAAATGGCATAAAGTATCCTGCTCAAAACTTGTTTATCCCTGAAGCCTCATAGAATTTTGCTAGGAAAAAGATGCTTGTACTGTTTAGGCAGGCTAAACCATATACGAACTTGAAACAAGAAGCAATCATGACACAGGCCGGAAAAACCAGCAATATGACGTTTACCTGGGGGAGTTTAACCTTTGAAAATCCCTATAGGTTGATCAAGGAAATATTCGATTACACAAATATGCATACCTATCTAAATTTCATGAAGCGTATACTATTGCACAGCACAAGTAAAAAGAAATATAAAATAAAGGATGCTGGAAATATGCTGTTTTTATTGGAAGGTATCGGCAGCCTGCTGCAAGCCTGTTATGTCATCCGGAAAGAGAGAGTGCATAGTTTGCCGGAAATTTGGGATGGTGATTTGTTGAACAGTAATTTCTATTCTGTGTATAAAGATGACACTGATATTTGGTCTGATTTTC
>JBEBUO010000096.1:0-8797 GCA_040393285.1 Taibaiella helva
TCCACAGGAAAGAGCTACCTGCGTTGCCTGCATTCAGCGTAGCTTCATCGCCGGCGCAGAAATTGGTGACCGCATCAAAAACATTTACCGGCATGATACCCGCATTAACCACTATGGTATCGCGGCCGCTACAGCCGTTAGGCAAAGTCACAATCACATGGTAGCTGCCCGGATTACTTACGGTAAGTGTCTGATTGGAGCTATTGTTACTCCATATGTAAGAAGCATCCGGGTACCCGCTATCCAATACCAGGCTGCTGCCGGGGCAAACGGTTGTATCTTCACCCAGATCAACATCCAGTCCCTCCACAGTAACCAAAACGGAATCTGTAATGCTGCTGGCGCCACCGTTGGTACAGGTCACCACACAACGGAACCAGGTATCTGTAAACAGAGGAGAAGAAGTTACCGAAGGTGCATTGTTGCCAAAATTGAGCCAGGAACCACTGATATTATACTGCCATTGATAACTAATGCCATTAAGGTTAGTGTTGCCGTTCAGCTCCAGGTCTACCGGAGTGTTACAGGCAATCTCTGTTTCGCTTAACGAAACAGTACCTGCATTAGGAGTGCCCTCGCATACATCCGGTATTTCAGCCGAAACCGCATACACGTTTAAGATACCGGGGCCGGCGCTACGTGTGATCTGAACACTGGTGATGATCTTGTTTTGATTAGCCGTAGCCAGGGTAACCTGCTTGGGATACATACGCGGGCCGTTCGTCTGGTTTTCCGGTATAGTACTCGTCGTGTTACGTTCAATACGGGTAGTCTGGCCTATTTCATAAGGCGTGCCGCCATGCCAGTCGTTCACCGTCACTGCGGGAAACACCTCATTGGAACCATCGGAGAAATTAACTTGTACCACCATACTGGACAAACCGCTTCCGGTAGAACAAAGCACGTATAAGCTTAAAGCCGACATGGGCGTGGTGAGTGTTAATGTAGCCGGCGTAGCCGTATTTAACCTCAGGGAGTTATTCCCGCTGTAGTCTGCTAACTGATAAGTAAGACCTGTAGTAAGGGGACTGGTGATCAGCCCGTCATCGGGCAGACCCAGGGTAACAGCCGTACTGGTGGCGCTAAATTGCCAACCCTCCACTACCCAGCACCACAATACCCCGTCTACATCATTGCTGGTCGTAGCCAGAGAGGTACCTACACCATTTACCATCACATCTGCCGTAAAACCGGTAACAGGTACCGGCACATAGGCCGCTTTCGCGACAGTACTAAAAAATAGAAGTGAGATAAGGGGCAAAAGTATACTTCTTTTCATTGCGTTTATTTATATATACATGAGTGGGAGCGAAAAGTACAAATCATTTCCCACACATCAAAATACATCTTAATGTGGGCAAAGTGCACTTCCCTTGCTTAAAAAGACGGCAGCAGCCCTGAAATAGTTGGTTGATGCCCGCGCGCAGCAGCAGCTCATACCTATTTTTTTCTTCCTACTTTCGGGGAATAAGCTACCTTTGTATTTTAAAAAAATACGCCAAAATTGATTCGTAGATATGGAAAACCAACCGGAACAACAGCCTTTAAATATAGAATTAACAGAAGAAATGGCAGATGGCACTTATGCTAACCTGGCTATCATCACCCATTCCTTTGCCGAATTCGTTGTGGATTTTGTAAATGTAATGCCCGGAGTACCTAAAGCAAAAGTCAAATCAAGGGTGGTCATGACCCCGCAACATGCCAAAAAATTAATGCGTGCCCTTATTGATAATATCAAGCGCTATGAAACACAAAATGGCGTGATAAAAGACCATGAACAGGGAGGCGGACTTCCTTTTACCTTTGGCGGACCTACTGCCGAGGCCTAATGTTGTAACTACTTTGGAGATCCTTTTTATATTTCTGCCCTTACATGACTGAAAAAATTATTATTCTTGACTTCGGCTCACAATACACCCAATTGATTGCCCGTAGTGTTCGTGAGTTGAATGTGTATTGCGAAATTGCCCCCTGTCTTAAGCCGGTAGTCGTTACGCCCGATGTAAAAGGGGTCATCCTTTCAGGAAGCCCTTTTTCTGTAAACGACCCTACCGCACCCAAACCCGATATCGCCTCGATAGCAGCCCAGGTACCCGTACTTGGTGTATGCTACGGCGCCCAGCTCATAGCCCAGGTAAACGGTGGCCTGGTAGCCAAATCCAACAGCCGGGAGTATGGCCGTGCCCACTTACATATTACTGAAAAAGACCCCTTTTTCAGCGCGGTGACCAACGCATCGCAGGTATGGATGAGTCATAGTGATACCATCAGGCAATTGCCCGATAATTTTACCTTACTTGCCAAAACTGATGGCATTCCCGTAGCAGCTTATAAAGCCAATACCTACGCAAAGCCGGTGTACGGCATCCAGTTCCATCCTGAAGTAACGCACAGTACAGAAGGGCGGCAGATGATCAAAAATTTTGTCGTGGACGTCTGCGGTTGCGCACAAAGCTTCACGCCCGCAGCTTTTGTAGAAGATACCATTGCCGCCATCAAAGAAAAGGTAGGACAGGAGAAAGTAGTCATGGCCCTTAGCGGTGGTGTGGACTCCACGGTGGCCGCTACCCTGATTCACCGGGCCATAGGCGACAGGTTGTTTTGCATCTTTGTAGACAACGGCCTCTTGCGCAAAGACGAATTTGAACAAGTGATGGAGGGCTACAAGCACCTGGGGCTGAATGTAAAAGGCGTGGATGCCAAACAACGGTTTTACACCGCACTGCATGAGGTAAGTGATCCTGAGCGAAAGCGCAAAATCATCGGTGGCCTGTTCATCGATATTTTTCAGGAGGAAGCCACTGTCCTGCGCAATGTAAAGTTTTTGGGTCAGGGTACTATCTATCCCGATGTGATTGAATCCGTATCGGTAAACGGACCTTCCGTAACCATCAAATCGCACCATAATGTAGGTGGTCTGCCCGAGGTAATGCAAATGGAACTGGTAGAACCGCTTCGCTTTTTGTTTAAAGATGAAGTACGCAGGGCCGGCAAGGAGCTGGCACTTGACGATATTTTCCTGAAACGCCACCCCTTCCCGGGTCCGGGCCTGGCCATACGTATACTCGGCGCCATTACACCCGAAAAAGTAGAGATGCTGCAACAGGCGGATGCGATCTATGTACAGCACCTGCGCGACAGCGGGGAATACGACCGGGTGTGGCAGGCAGGTACCATACTCCTGCCTGTACAAAGTGTAGGCGTAATGGGTGATGAACGTACGTATGAGTACACGGTAGCCTTGCGCGCTGTAACCTCTGTAGACGGCATGACGGCCGACTGGGCACACCTGCCTTATGATTTTCTGGCACGGGTATCCAACGACATCATCAACCATGTACCCGGTATCAACCGCGTGGTGTACGACATCAGCAGCAAACCACCCGCCACTATCGAGTGGGAGTAAAAATTGTATAGCACGTTTACATCATAAAAAAATGGTTGCACCGGAACTAAGCGTGCAACCATTTTTTATTTTAGAGCTTTCAGCAAAAAGCCGTATTGGATGAATACTAAGCTTTTATAATGACGATCAAAAAAGTCAGGTCGGTTTATGTTTTAGCCTAAATTGATAGCGGCAAAACTCAGCGCCTGTAAATGTATTTTAGCTTGCTGCCCGGGAGACAGTAGGCGAAAGACGGCATCGAAATAGGGGTTATGGAACTATCATTCTGCTTTGGTTTTTGGGGTATGTATTAGAACGCTATTTCAAAATACTTAAGAATAGCTTTATAATTATCCTGAGCCGTAAGGCAGCTGTCTAACAGATATGCTCTTATATGAGGCCACTCCTGTAAGCCTCTGTAATAAAACAACTTGAGGTCTTCATTAATAATAAATGGCACAATATTGTTGGCCAGACATTCTTTAAACATAATCAACCGACCAACACGACCATTACCGTCTTGAAATGGGTGTATGATTTCAAACTGATAATGAAAGTCGATCATGTCTTCAAGGGTTTTCTTTTCTATGCTGTAATACCTGGAAAGTAATTCTTCTATTTTTGTTGCCACCTCTTTAGGTGGACAAGTTTCATTGCCACCGGCTTCGTTAGGGAGTTTTTTATATTCACCCACGTTAAACCAATCTTTCCTGCTGTCAGATGTTCCTGACTTCAGGAGAAAGTGTACTTCCTTAATAAAAGATGCTGTTAGTTTGTCTTTTGCTTTGTCAATGATCAAATCGATGCAACGAAAGTGGTTGGTGGTTTCTATGATATCGTCTACATTAACACTTTCTTGGGATGCTCCAATGGTATTGGTTTCGAAAATGTATCGGGTTTGATCGTGGGTTAACTTGCTCCCTTCAATACGATTCGAATTATAAGTGAGATCAATTTGCGTACGATGATAAATACCCCCTTTGAGCTTCATTTCCTTTTGCTCTTTAAGGTGATTGAGCAAAAAGTTATTACTGAATTTCTTCTTATTTCCTTTTTCAGGTAATACCGCATCCTCCGGGATATTCCAGGTTTTACCGGTTAGAAAAACGCCTTTAATTTTTCCCGTAGCACAATAATTTCGGATAGTTCTTTCCGGAATATGCCATTTTTTCGCAAATTCACTTACTGAAATATAGTTCATATCGTTTGATTGCAAATGCCGTTATCGGCAAAATTTAAACGAAAAAATCCTTGCTGTATTTCAAATCCCAATTTGTTACGGAAATATCCGGGCTTGGCGCCACGCTTATACTGTTTGCCGTCTACGGCAGTTGTACACCTCAGCGTAGCCCTTTCTGCTTTGCTTTGGAGCTTTGCTTTTTAATAGAAAGGCACCTTAGATGGTGGTTTTTCCCTACCCAAAATTCTTAGTGGATCCGGGAAAAGCAGGCAACTAGAAAATATACTTACCTTCCTGGTTATACATTACCGGCATCAAAGTATGGTAACGTTCAAAATGGTCATAGCCCGCCTTGAGGTTGATCCAAAAACGCTGGCGGTTCATATCATCACCATATTCTTTACCCAGGAAGTTAAGGCCTGCTTTATTGAACCGGACCGGAAAAACGTGCACGGGAATATTGTTTTGCCCGTTCAGCTTGGCATTAAGGCAAAGCGTGTAAATCTCCTGAATACCGTCATCCTTCATCGGGAGGCAACCCACGGTCATACAACCACCGTGAATATATATATCACCGCCCGGAGTGGCCTTATTGCCCAGAATCATATCAGAATAGTTGGGGTAATTCAGCAACATGGATAAGTAAAAATCACTCTTGGGATTGAAGTCGGAAATGAAATAAAACCCTTCAGGCACCTGGCGGTCGCCTTCCCAGCGTTTGGGCCCCAAAGAACCGGAAAGAGCGCAAATTCGGTACAATTTAAACATAGTAAAGGTATCCACACCCGGATTGCGCACCCAAACTTCAAATTCATTATGTGCTTTAAAAGCACGTATATAAATCTCTTCCGGCGGATAGGCCAGGTTCTGCTTTTTAAACTCATTGCGCAGGTATTCATTATACTGTCCGTAAGCCTTTGCCACCCGTGGAGAGCCTAATTGATAACTACGAAAGGAATTTAAATCTATCTGGGCGTTGACCGCTGTAAGCGGCACCACAACGCAAAAACAACATACAAGGGCCAGCCAGCCGGCCAGTCTACGGGATATCTTCATAACTATTCGAAACGTGCATTTTATCTAGCCTAGTAAAGTTACAGGTAATTATAGATCGGGAAAACAGCACAGCAGAGTTTAACAAGTGTTTTTGCAAATTAGCGCTAAAAATCAGGCAAAACATCTCACCATTAGTACAAAATCCGGGTTTTAATGGTGCCTTCTACTGATTTCAGTAAATCCAGGGCCTGTAACGACAGGTTCATGTCTACATCCAGCACGACGTACCCGATACGTTCGTTGGTCTTCAGGTACTGCCCCAGAATGTTGATACCCCTTTCTCCCAGGCGGCCATTGACCGCACTCATGACGCCCGGCATATTCTTATGAATATGCAGGATGCGGTGTGCATGACCGATAGCAGGAAGACTCAGGTCGGGTACGGTATGCGAGCCGGTCGTTACACCCTGTTCCAAAAAACTGAATAACTTCTGGACCACATCCTCAGCTATGTTTAACTGGGCTTCCTCTGTAGAGCCGCCGATATGTGGCGTAAGAATAACGTTAGGCAATCCCTGCAAAGCGCAAGCAAAGGCCTGTCCGTTCTTTTCGGGTTCTTCGGGAAACACATCAATAGCTGCCCCGCTCAAAGCCCCGGACTGTAAAGCCAGCGACAGCTCATCAATATCTACCACCCTACCCCTTGAACAATTGACGAGTACGGCCGATGGTTTCATATGGATCAGGTTATCCTTATGGATCATATGGGTGGTCCCGGCTGTTTCCGGCACATGCAGGCTGAGTACGTCGCTCAGGCCCATCAGCTCCGTCAGCGTGGCGCAGGCCTGAGCATTGCCTAAGGGCAAACGCCTGGCCATATCATAATACAAGACCCGCATCCCCAGCGCCTCGGCCATGATGCCCAGTTGGGTGCCTATATTACCATAGCCTACAATGCCCAGTGTTTTTCCCCGCAATTCATAACTGCCTTGTGATTCTTTAAACCAGCGCCCTTCATGCGCCGCCTTGTTCTTATCGCTTACCCGCCGCAGCAGCATGATGCTGAGACCAATCACCAGCTCGGCCACACTCCGGGTATTGCTGTACGGCGCATTAAATACGGCTACACCCCGATCTGTAGCCGCTTTCAGGTCTACCTGGTTCACACCAATACAGAAGCAGCCGATGGCCTGCAAGCGAGGCGCTGCATCCAGCACTGCTTTGGTGATTTGTGTCTTGGAACGAATGCCGAGAATATGAACATCTGCCAACCGTGCCATGAGCTGCTCCCCGGCAAGAGCGCCGGCTTCCTCCTGCACACCCGAATAGCCCTGCGCAGCAAAAAACTGGCCAGCTGTGGCGCTGATGTTTTCTAATAACAGAATATTGATTTTTTCCTTGGGGAAACTGGTAAGCATAGTTTGTAAATAATTCTAATTCAGAAGCTATATGCAGCCCGGGTATTCTTTCCGAACCATCGTAAAAGTAGTTACTTTTGCAATATGCACTTACATTTTTGTAAATATCAGGGAGCCGGCAATGATTTTATTTTGCTGGACAACCGCGATGGGCTTATCCGGCTCAGCCGGCAACAGATAGCACTGCTTTGCGACCGCCACTTTGGTATCGGTGCCGATGGGCTGATGCTGCTCCAGACTGCGGATGAGGTCGATTTTGAAATGATCTACTTCAATGCAGATGGCGGGGAAAGCACCATGTGTGGCAATGGCGGACGCTGCATCGCCGCCTTTGCCCGGCGACTGGGTATAGACCAATCGCCACTTCGCTTTAAAGCCATCGACGGTATGCACGAAGCCCGGTTCTTACCTTCCATGGAAGTAGCCCTGCAGATGCAGGACGTGAACGCTATCGAAAGGGAGGAAGATGTTGTGCTACTGGATACCGGCTCGCCACATTATGTACAATGGGTAGCTGATGTGGAAGCTGTGGATGTGCCCACCGAAGGAAAAAACATCCGGCAGCAAGACCGCTTTATGCCGGCAGGTATTAATGTCAATTTTGTGCACAAAAAAGACGATACTTTGTATATCCGCACTTATGAGCGTGGTGTAGAGGCCGAGACCCTGGCCTGTGGCACGGGCATTACTGCGGCGGCTATTGCTTCAGTAGGTAGCGACACCGGCCATTTCAATATACCGGTACAGGCCCGCGGCGGCCGGCTAAGTGTGCAATTTGAAAAAACCGGCGTAGACCAGGCCAGCCATATTGTATTGACAGGGCCCGCACAGTTTGTGTTTGAAGCGGGCATCGAAGTGTGAGCAGGCAGCCGCCCGCTACCACTCCCATTTCCGTTGGCTATTATCTCTTTTATTTTCTTTTTATGAACTATTGGTTGATCAAGTCCGAACCCTTTAAATACAGTTGGGAACAATTGTTACAAGACGGACAAACTTTCTGGGATGGGGTGCGCAACTATGCCGCCCGAAACAATTTACGCGCCATGAAGAAAGGCGATAAACTCTTATTTTACCACAGCAACGAAGGCCTGTGCCTTGTAGGCCTGGCTAAAGTGGTGAAGGAAGCCTATCCCGACCCCACCATAGATGACGACCGCTGGTCGGTGGTGGACATAGCTCCGGTAAAAACGCTGAAGCAACCCGTGTATTTAAAAGACATAAAACAGCAGCCGGGCCTGGAAAAAATGGAACTGGTACGCCTGAGCCGCCTGTCCGTATCTGCAGTAACAGAAAAAGAGTACCAACTGCTGATGAAGATGGCGGGTGAAAAGGGCTGATTTTATCTCCTGCAAAAGCACACTTATTGGTTACGGTAAAAAAGAGCCTGTCTGAAAAGGCAGTGGGCTATGCACTTATAGGCCGATAGGCAGTGCTATCGATGCTTTACAGCATTAGCTCGGGAAGGAGGCACCACGGGTGGACGCCGCGTGTCCCTATTTTTTAATTGTTACCTGCCCCCCTTTGGTTGCGTGTTCGTACACCAACCAAGCAGGAAGATATAGTGGCACGCTATTGCTAACTTCTGTCGCCTTCGACTCCGCTCAGGCTGACGCGCTTTTGCATGGTGAATTCTTCCATTAAAGCCCCGGCTATTCATAGCTTATGTTACCTTGACGGAACGCTGGCACCAACTTGTTTTTGTCATGCTGAGCCCTTCGACTCCGCTCAGGATAAACTTAGTCGAAGCACACAAAAAACTTGAAGAAATACACCCGCTATCGGTAGTCCCACACCTGCACGAGTTGGTTGTTGGCA
>JBEBUO010000097.1:0-8796 GCA_040393285.1 Taibaiella helva
CTGCGGCACGGTCACCGATTTTAAGGAAACTCATTAAGCCACTGGAAGTGCCTCCACCGCTCAGTTTTTCACCTTCGGCGCGTATATTGGAGTAGTTGGTGCCTACGCCCGATCCGTATTTGAATATACGTGCTTCGCGGGTCCACAGGTCCATGATGCCACCTTCATTAACCAAATCATCCTCCACACTCAGGATAAAGCAGGCATGCGGTTGCGGGCGTTCATACGCATTTTTGGAGCGTTCAAGTTTTCCGGTTTCCGGATCTACATAAAAATGCCCTTGTGCTTTACCGTCTATACCATAGCTGTTGTACAAGCCGGTATTGAACCATTGGGGAGAATTGGGTGCGCAACTTTGCAGCAGGATGCTATACACCAATTCATCGTAAAACACCTGCGCATCTTTTTCACTGGCAAAATAGCCGTATTTGAAGCCCCAGGCACGCCAGCAATCAGCCAGACGGTGTGCCACTTGTTTGATGGAGGTTTCCCGGCCCAGGCTGCCGTCTGCTTGTGGTACACCAGCCTTCCGAAAATACTTTTGGGCTAGGATATCAGTTGCGATTTGCGACCAGTGGGCAGGTACTTCCACGTTGGTCATTTCAAATACTTTTTCGCCATTCGGATTGCGGATGACGGACGTACGGTAGTCATATTCAAACAAATCAAATACGACTGTGCCCTCGCGGGTAAATTGGCGCTGAAACGACAGGCCGGCGCCTTTTTTATTAAGTTTAGCTTTGCTCATATAGGAAATATTAGGAGTGTAATGAAGTTAGCTGAGTAAGACTACGAAGATAACCGCCCTCCCTAAAAATGAGGTGTATTTTATTCCACAGCCATGTGGATAAATTTGAAGCCCTTTATTGCCAATGCTTTGCTCCAATTTTACCGATTGGGTGTTTTGTTTTTGCAAAAAAAATTGTATCTACAAATGAAAACACGCTACACCAGAGTGGCATAGCGTGTTTTCATTTATTTTTAGGTATCTGCTTATCTTCTGGAGCCGCTGCTTCTGCTACCACCACCATAGCTACCACCGCTACTGCTCCGGCTTGGAGCAGGTGTGCTAAAGCTCCTGTTTGAAGGCGCCGGGGTTGCATTTTGCATCCGTGAAGGTGTTGTTTGTTGCATCCTTTGCGGACTTTGTTGCCGGGTGTTGTTGTTCATTTGGATACGGCGGCCCGGGCGTTCCTGCGTGTTGTTTCCCGGAGCTATTCGGCGGGTGCCGTTGTCCGTGCCTATACGGCTGTTGGGATTACGATTGATTGCAGGACGTTCCTGTTGGCTGTTACGGCGTATGGGAGCAACCCTTGAATTATTGCCGTAAGTTCCAATATTGGTATTTCCGCTGCGACGACCTCTGGGGCCGTAGTTGTATCGGCTTGCGCCTGCGTTACCATAGTAACCGTCATGGTAGCCGTTCCAATAACCATTACCCCAGCCATAACCATAACCCCATGCGGGATAATAACCGCCGTAGCCCATCCAGGGACTCATGCCCCAAGGGCCACCCCAATAGCTACCCATGCCCCATCCCCAGCTGAAGCTAAACCCCGGGTTATACCAGCCGTTCCAGCCATAGTAAGGATTGTAGAAGAAGGGGTCATAAAAATACGGACTATACAAGCCACTCCAGTAACCCATACCGGACACGGGCCGGTAAAACCGGTTTAGCCGATTGGTGTAGGAATCGTCATCGTAATCTATATAAGCATCATCATATTGCGCTGCATCCTGATCGTAATAACTACCATCGCTGCTGTTGTAATACGTGTTGCTGGTCTGTTTTTCAGCCTGTTTTTTTGCTTCTTTTTTCGCGTCTTCCTGAGCCTTGGATCCTGTATAATACACGTCATCCACATAACCATTATTTTGGGCTAAGGCAATACTTCCTGAAGACAGGGCAAGAACCAGGCCGGTAAAGAATAACCGTTTCATGATCGCTTTATTTTATGATTAAATAATTTATTCCATAGTTTTACTATGATGCCGGCATATACCTATCCTAAGATGCATGATGGCTTTGACCTCAAAAATACTAAATTTGCGCCAAAAGAGCATTAGTTTTTGGGTTTAAAGTTTAGACGTTAACTATTTCACAAGGTTTAAAGCATGAGTAAAGAAATTACCAGCCGTTCGGCAGATTATGCGCAGTGGTATAATGATTTGATTTTAAAAGGCTCTCTGGCCGACTATTCGGCAGTAAGGGGATGTATGGTGATAAAACCGTATGGTTATGCACTTTGGGAAAATATGCGGGATCAGTTGGACAGGATGTTTAAGGAAACCGGACATCAGAATGCGTATTTTCCCTTATTTGTGCCCAAGAGCCTGTTTGAGGCGGAAGAAAAGAATGCGGAAGGTTTTGCCAAGGAATGTGCTGTAGTCACCCACTACCGCTTAAAGGCAGATCCGGAGCATCCGGGTAAGCTTATTGTGGATCCGGAAGCGAAACTGGAGGAGGAGCTGGTAGTAAGACCTACATCCGAAGCCATTATCTGGAACACCTATCGGGGCTGGATACAGTCTTACCGGGATCTACCTATTCTGGTTAACCAATGGGCCAATGTGGTGCGCTGGGAAATGCGTACCCGACTGTTTCTGCGTACAGCCGAATTTTTATGGCAGGAAGGGCATACGGCGCATGCCACCAAGGAAGAAGCACTGGAGGAAACGGTAAAGATGCTCGATGTATATGCCACATTTGCCGAAGAATATATGGCTTTGCCGGTGATTAAAGGCGTGAAGACGGCCAGCGAAAGGTTTGCCGGTGCCGAAGATACGTATTGTATTGAAGCCATGATGCAGGATGGAAAGGCGTTACAGGCAGGCACTTCCCACTTTTTAGGGCAGAATTTTGCCAAGGCTTTTGATGTAAAATTTGCCGATAAAGATAATCAACTGGCCTATGTATGGGCTACCAGTTGGGGAGTGAGTACCCGATTGGTGGGCGCTTTGGTGATGGCCCACAGCGATGACGAGGGCTTAGTGATGCCCCCGCGCATTGCCCCTATACAAGTGGTGATCGTCCCTATTTACAAAGGCGAAGATTCTAAACCGGTTTTGAATGAAAAAGCATTAAATATTGTTAAGGAACTAAAAGGCAAAGGTATTTCGGTTAAGTTTGATGATAGTGATGCTTCGCGCCCAGGCTGGAAATTTGCGGAATATGAGCTAAAAGGTGTACCCGTACGTATGGCCTTAGGTATGCGCGATCTGGAGCAAAATCAAATAGAGGTAGCCCGAAGGGATACCAAAGAAAAGCAAACCTTACCCCTGGAAGGCATTGCTGATTACGTAGCAGATTTGTTGGAAACGATTCAGGAAAATATGTTTCAAAAGGCCAAAGCGTTTAGGGATGCCCGTATTACTGAAGTAGATAGCTGGGCGGATTTTGAAACCCAGTTGGCGACCAAAGGCGGTTTTCTTTCCGCTCATTGGGACGGTACGCCGGAGACAGAAGAAATGATTAAACAAAAGACTAAGGCCACCATTCGCTGCATTCCCCTGGATAATAAGCAGGAGGCCGGTATATGTATTTTTAGCGGCAAGCCGTCAAAAGAACGGGTGTTATTTGCAAAGGCCTATTAAACCATAAGCTTGTTTAGCATAATTTTTTGAAATAAAGCGTGTAAATTATTGCCTTTATTACCCAACTTTGGGTAATGGACAGCAGTCTTTTATGTGGAAAGGGCCAAACTATAGATTTTTCAAAAAATAGTGAAGCAAATACTCTCTTTAATAATATTACACAATGAAGAAAATTAGTTTACTTTTTTCTGTTTTAGTGGCTTGCTTTGTAAGCGGAATAGTGTCAGCGCAGCAAGTAAATAGTGGTGTTATCGTACTGTCTCCTACGGATACGGTTATTTGCCCCGGCCAGACGATTACCTTGCATGGCGGATTCGCCTCGTCATTTGGACAGATTACAAACGATGATGTATTTAGTAACCAGATAATTGATATCGGATTCCCGGTTACTTTTTTTGGCAACGTATACACAAAATGTGTACTATCTGCCAACAACTTCATTTCGTTTGATACCATCTATGCAGGGCAGTATAGTAGCTGGGTGTATGATGCCGGTAATAAAGCCAACACACAATTAGGAAATTCCATCATGTTCCCGTTTCATGATATTAACATGGGCTTGGGGCAGGGTGAGATCCGCTTCCAGACTTTCGGAGCAGCGCCCAACAGGGTCTTTGTGGTCGAATTTTGTAAAACACCCTTGTTCTCCTGTAGCAATTTGCTGGTAACCGATCAGATGGTAATTTATGAAGGTTCCAATATTATTGAACATCACCTGGGTGATAAGCCTACCTGCATTGGCTGGCAGCAAGGAACCGCCATTCAGGGGCTCATCGGTAATAATGGTGCAGATGAAGTGTATGTACCGGGAAGGGGTACCATCAATACACCGTGGACTGTGGCGCTTGATAGCCGCCGCTTTACGCCCGATGGAAATAACAATTATATTATTGATTCTATTCCCTATAACCCGCGTATCATTATTCCGGATGTAGATTCTACAGATCTGATCTGGTACGAAGAAGGCAATCCCATCCCCATTGGAACAGGTGCTTCTATAGAAGTGACGCCAGACGCGAGTATAAATTATTATGTAGCACAAATTACAGGACAAAACGGTTGTCTGGGCGATAGCACCTACAGCTTCTTTGATACCGTGTATATTTACTATGCCACGACCTACGATACGGTTGACGTATCCATTTGTACGGGTGAAAGTTATAATTTTTACGGAAAGGAACTTTACGCCCCCGGACAATATGATACCTTGTTTTCTTCAGCCATGGGATGCGACAGTTCTATTACACTCAACCTGAGTATTAATCCCCTTCCTGATGTGACGATCAATAGCATGACATCAACAATAGAGGTTTGTGAGGGTAATGAAGCCTCCCTGTCGCTTGAAAATCCTACAGCTGGAGCTACCTACCAGTGGTTTAGGAACGGCACGGCCTTAACGGGCGAAACTCAGCCTACCGTAGTCTTGCAGGATCCCGGTATATATACGGTAGAAGTAATCACTGCTCAAGGCTGTTCCGCTCTATCACTGCCCTACACATTCGCAATACATCCGACACCAGTGGCAGCGATAGAACCATTGAGCGGCGATATGCTATGTACCTACGATACTGTTACGATAAGTGCGGTGCCTGGACCGAATTATGACTACCGTTGGTCGCCTGAAGCAGCCTTCCGCCTGGTTACCGGAGCCGAAGGACAAACGGTGCGTGGTGTGTTTAACGATCCGCATAGCGTAGTGACCTTAACGGTATACAACGAATACGGCTGTTATGATTCCACTTCTGCTGAGGTTTTTACCAAACCTTGTTGTGAGATCTTTATGCCATCTGCATTTACGCCTAATGGTGACGGTATGAATGACTTCCTGAAACCACACCTACAGCCGGGACAGATATTGACCAGCATGGTGATTTACGACCGGTACGGGAAATTGGTATATAACAACAAAAATGTACGCCAGGGCTGGGACGGTAAGTATGAGAACGGCGAGGAAGCCGGTCAGGATACTTATATGTACCTGATACGTTATACCTGTGATGACGGTAAGGAATACGAACGTAAAGAGTCTATTTCCTTAATCCGATAAGGAGACGTAGGTATAATAATTTTAGAAAGCAATTTAGTTTAATACTTTTGCCGGGTCAGCAATGACCCGGCTTTTTTATTTTTTAAAGATGAAAGATTTGCTTCAGGATTTGATACATAGAAGCCAGGCGGAAGCCTGGAGCGATAAACGGCTGCTGATAGCCCTTAGCGGAGGCGTAGATAGTATGGTGTTGGCACATCTCCTGTTACACGCAGGGTGCACCCTGGCCCTGGCTCATTGCAATTATGGGCTTAGGGGTGCGGACTCAGATGCAGATGAGGCCTTGGTCACACAATGGGCAGCAACACATGCGATTCCCCTTCATGTACAGAAATTTGACACAAAACGCCTGCTTGCGGCGCAGGGTGGCAACCTACAGGATACGGCCCGGAGGTTGCGGTACGAATGGTTTGCCTCATTATTAGAAAAGGAAGATTACGAGCTTATCGTTACGGCGCATCACATGCAGGATGCAGTGGAAACGATGCTGTATAATCTGTTTTCGGGTACAGGCATAGCCGGACTTCACGGTATCCTGGCGCGACAGGGTCAGGTATTGAGGCCCTTATTGCCTTACGCCAAAGAAGATATCGTGGCCTATGCCAAGGCACATGAGATACCATGGCGTGAAGATGCGAGCAATGCTAAAAGTGATTATACCCGCAATAAAATAAGAAATGAGCTACTCCCTCGTGTGCAGGAAATATTTCCGCAAGCAATACCACGATTAGCAGACAACATACAACGGTTTAGAGATGTAGAAATGCTCTATCAGCAACAGTTGGCGCAGTATCGGAAAAAACTGATGGAATACCGGGGCGATGAGGTATATCTTGCCGTCAAAAAAGTACGCGCATGCAGGCCCTTATCTACTATATTGTGGGAATTGCTGCGCCCCTTTGGATTCACCCATAAGCAAATGCCAGACATCTTGCACCTACTGGAGGCGGAGAGTGGGAAGCATGTGTTTTCGGCCAGCCATCTGCTGCTGCGTAATCGCGATCACCTGATCCTTTCTGCATTGGCCCCGGAAAAGAGCCACATGATACTGATCGCCGAGCCCTCATGGCCTGCATCAGTGCATACACCTCATTTTGAGTTGTATGGTAAAATGATAAGATGGGAAAAGGAAAGTCAGGTTCCGGATTTACCGACGGACCAGGCAATGATTGATTCCAGGCAGTTGACTTACCCATTATTGCTACGCCCTTGGAAGACGGGGGACTATTTTTACCCGCTTGGCTTAAATAAAAAGAAGAAGATAAGCCGGTTTTTGATCGACATTAAAATGCCCCTACACAAAAAGGAACAGGTTTGGGTGCTGGAAAGTGGGGGTAGAATTGTGTGGGTTTTGGGTCACCGAACCGACCATAGGTTTAGAATTGTAAGCAATACCACAACAGCTTTACAGCTTAAAATTAAGTAAAAAAAGGGCCGTTATAAATAAGACCTTTTTGCCTTTTTTGCATGACAATTTTCAGACAATAAAATGACAGAGGCGTGACATTGTAATAAAAATTATGTGGTCAAATAGCCCTGAAACCCGCGCCAGTACTGAAAAATTTTTTTCAACAAATATGTAGAAACTTTGACAATCCTGTTGTACTTTTGCCAGCACAATTGCCTAAATGGGATAAGTAAAAATAAAAAAAATTTACACGTGTCTGCATACTTAAGGTCGAAATCATTAGTCAAGCAAGCAAGCCTGTTCGTGCTTGCTGTAGTGTTCTCTCTTTTTTGTACTTCCCTGAGCGCTACCGCACAGGATGGTAAAGCGCTGTTTCAGGCCAACTGTGCCAGCTGCCACAATCCTATAAAGGATGCCACCGGTCCTTCCCTTAAAGGTAAGAGTGCCGAGGTGCCCAGCCGGGAATGGCTGCATAAATGGGTGCAAAACTCCTCGGCGCTGATTGCCAGTGGAGATAAGTATGCCAATCAGATCTACAACGAATGGAATAGGATTCCAATGACCTCCTTCCCTAACCTCAGTACGGAAGAGATTGACGCCATTATTAAATATGTGGATGAATATGAAGATCCCAATGCTGCTCCGGCTGGTGGCGGTGTAGCACAGGAACCTGCCAAGGACAATACATGGCTTTATGCCATGATTACTATCGTATTGGCTTTGCTTGTATTTATCCTTTCCCGTGTAAATAAAACCCTGAGCAAAGTAGCCAATGATAAGGAAGGTATAAAGAATACAAAAGATGTACCCTTGCTGCGCAGTAAACTATTTATTGCTATAGCAGGTATTCTGGTGCTTTCCCTTGCAGGCTATTGGATCGTAAATGGTTCTGTTGAAATGGGACGGCAGCAAAATTACATGCCCGAACAGCCTATATTTTACTCGCATAAAGTACACGCAGGGATCAATCAGATTAACTGTGAGTATTGCCACGCCGGTGTGGAGAAAAGCCGTCAGGCTATGATTCCTTCTACCAATGTATGTATGAACTGCCATAAGCAAATTGACGAATACACCGGAAAGGAGAAATTGTACACTTACGAGGGTAAAGAAGTGAACGGCACAGAGGAAATTCATAAACTGTATGAATATGCAGGTTGGGACCCTGTAGCCAAACAGTATAAGCGTGATTCCGCCGGTAATATTCTGGCGAAGCCCGTAGAGTGGGTGAAGATTCATAACCTTCCCGATCACGTGTATTTTAACCATAGCCAGCACGTTGCGGTGGGTAAAGTACAATGTCAAAGCTGCCACGGACCTATTCAGGAAATGGACGAAGTACATCAGTTTGCTAACCTGTCTATGGGCTGGTGTGTGAACTGTCACCGTCAGACTGAAGTGCAGTTTAAGGACAATGATTACTACAGCATTTTCCAAAAATATCACGATGAAATTAAGGCAGGTACGCGTACAGGTGTTACGGGAGCTGAACTGGGTGGTGACGAGTGCCAGAAATGCCATTACTAATTTTTGGATGATAGGGCTTTAGTAGATGAAAGCGATTGCTTTTTTGATAGCCAAAACAATCAGGTATTAATTAAACATAATAGTGTCTCATTAGCTCAGCGGCTAATCTGTACCGTAGCACTTTAATCAATATGAGTCAGAAACAATACTGGAAGGGTTTAGAAGAACTGGAGCAAACTCCGGAACATCAACAAATCGTAGAAAATGAGTTTGCTCAGGA
>JBEBUO010000098.1:0-8723 GCA_040393285.1 Taibaiella helva
TTGATATCACTCAGGTTGTAGTGGGCATTGATCAGGTAAGTATGTTCTCCTGTCTTTTCCACTATGGGTTTTTCATTGTCGTATTCATCCTGTATTTCACCTACCAGTTCTTCCAGTATATCTTCCATAGATACGATGCCGGTAAACTCGCCGATTTCATTGGTGACGATGGCCATCTGGATATGTTTTTTCTGGAAGTCTTTTAATACATTCTTGATTTTAGAGCTTTCGGAAATAAAATAGGCTTTGCGCATGAGGGGTTCTACGCTTAGCTCTTCCGGTTTGTGAAACACATGTTTGACCAGATCCTTGGTATAGACCACGCCCTTAATGTTCTCCAAAGACTCTTCATAAACGGGATAGCGGGAGTAACCTTCCTGCATGGCAAAGTCAATAGCCTCCTTTACCGACATGGAGATTTCGATAGCGGAAATGTTCTTTCGTAATGTCTGGATATTGCTGACACGGCGGTCATCAAACTCAAATACATTTTGAATCAATGCGCGCTCTGTTTCCTCGATAGCACCCCCTTCATGGCTTTCGGTAATAATTACCTTCAGTTCTTCTTCAGAGTGAATTTCCGAGCCGTGCAGGGGCTTGATGCCGATGATTTTTAGAATAAAGTTAGCCAGCCCGTTCAGTACCCAGATAGCCGGACGGAAGATGAAATAAAATATCTTTAAAGGCCAGGCTATGGCAAAAGTGGTTTTAGTAGGGAAGCGTATCGCCAGCGATTTCGGTGCCAATTCACCAAATACGATGTGTAGGATGGTAATGATGGCAAAGGCCACGGGTATAGCAGCGCTTTCTGCAGCCTTATGAGAGATGTTCATGTCAAACAGCTGGAAGATATTGACAATGACATTGGTCATCACCTCCTCACCTACCCAGCCCAGCCCCAGGCTTGCCAGTGTAATGCCCAGCTGGGTGGCCGCCAGGTAAGCATCTAAGTTACCCACTATGGATTTAGCTGCATTGGATAGGCTCTTGTTGAGCCCGGTACGCACCTCGATTTGGGAAGATCGTACCTTGACAATGGCGAATTCAGCAGCCACAAAAAAGCCGTTGAGAAATACAAGGAATAAAGTAAAAAAAATTTTTGCAGAGGAAACGGACTCAAGGTCAACAGATGCTAAACTGTTTAGTAGAATGGCTTGTATCGGGACGGTATCCATTGGCGGAAAGAATTAGTCAGGAAATACCTGAAGCATCCTTTTGTTTAAAGGGGTAGGGCCGCAGGCTTTCAGACCGGGGTAGGATGCGGGTATCTTGTTTTTATGCACGTACCCCGGATTTGCGACAAAATTAAGGAATATTAATATAAAATGCAGCTTTCCTTCTGGCGCATTAACAGCTTATACAAAAAAAGCCGGGACGCTGATCTGTCCCTGGCCTTTTTAGCTCAATTATTACTAGAAACGTTGGCGCAAATAGTGTAATATTTACTGTAAAACAGTTCGCTTAGAACCTGAAGGTAACACCGACATTCACGTCGCTCATGCCGTCAGACCCTACTTCACCGTAGGCGCCAAATTTCGGGGTGAAATAGTAGCGGGCACCCGCTTTACCCACAAATACCGGCAGCGTTTCACCGCTGGTATGATCAAGTTGGTCAGCATGATAGATGCGGTGGCGTACACCTACGCCCACTCCGGCATAAACATCAAGCTTTTTTACGGGTATCAATTTGTTAAAGTGATAGTAACCAAGTACAGAAACGTTTAAGTAGGTTCTGCGATCCACGTAATTGCCATATTTGTAGCGGGAGCCGGACGCCGCTATGTAGCCCCCTATACCCACTTCATCCATAATGCCATGTTCGTACTTCAGGTATAATGCCGGAAAGGCAATACTGCCGTTACCGTTGCCATAGGAGTAGGCATAACGGGAAGGTAAGCCAAGGCCGATGCTGAATAAACTGGATTTGCGGTCAAATGTGCCATTATTGCGGCTTTTGTAGGGCGTTTTATAAAAGGCTTTTCCGGACTGTGCTATCGCGGGCATGCCCAAGGTAAGTAACAGACCTAGGGTAAATAGTGTCTTTAATCTATTCATACTGTAAAGGTTTTTTTGCGGGACTGTCATCAGTCTCCAGGGCAAAGGTCGGACAGTCAATGAAAAAGAAATGCTAAATTGTGTAGATGGATTTCAGGAATTCTGGCTTGGCCTTACCCGATCATGCCCGCTAAGAATCAGGTGTTAGCGGCCATCATGCCTTCCCGTAGCATGCTGTGTGCAGAACTTTGTCAGCTCTGTGATTCAGCATACTACTTAAAGGGTAAAGGCATAGTTTTTGGATGGAGTGGGTTTTCATGGTGCTTGGTGCTTGGTCTGGGTTTATTACGGGGCTTAGACTACACTTTTTAAACAATGGATGTTTTCAACGCCAAGACGTACCAATACAGCGGTGTTACGGGCGCCCAGCTTAGCCAGCAGGTTTTGCCTGTGGGTGTCAACCGTGCGGCAACTGAGGTGCAAGGCTCTGGCAATCTCGCTATTGGTGTAGCCATTGATAATAAAATTTAAAATTTCTTTTTCCCGATTGGAAAGAAGCCCTTCAACTGTTTTTTCGCAGAGTTCAGGTACGAAAGATTTAAAGTTTTTCATGAGTGGTTTAGATTGGTGGTTTGGTTTTGGAGTTTTTTACGGTTGCATCATAATTGCGACATTAAATCATATAAAAGATACGATGACAGCAGAAAGCAAACAATAGCTATGATAAGTAGCGTAAGTTTAATGACCTCATTTTTGTTGATTTTCCGGATATTCATTACCACTTGCTTCATTCTTTCCCAAAAGTCGCCCATATTCCGCTATTGTGACTAAACTAATCGACGAATGGACGCAACTAATCGACGAATGTATCTTCCATGTACCTACATCATTTAAAATGCATTAAAATTGCAGTATGATGGACATCCGGGCCGCCCTACTTGAAGCGCATTCGAAAGCACAGACAGAAAAAATAGTACATTTCGTAGGCAAAGACAAAAGCAGATTTGCTGCTTTAGTGGCACTATTTCTCCATGATACCGGTCGGGTAGTACAACGCGCGGCCTGGCCGCTCTCCGATATTTCCATAGCCCATCCTGAACTGACCCAGGACTACCTGCATTTATTTTTAGAACGACTCAGGCATCCGGGTATGCATGTGGCGGTAAAGCGGCATGTAATGCGGATTTTTCAGGTAGTAGCACTGCCGGTGGCGCTCCATGCTGAACTGATGAATATAGCCTTTGATTATGTATGTGACCGTGGTGAAGCAGTTGCCGTTCGGGCTTGTGCAATTACTGTATTAGGCAGGCTGGTCCTTATTTATCCGGAAATGGTACAGGAATTGCAGGTGGTACTGGAGGATTTGATCACGTACGAACAATCGGCAGGCTTGCTGAACAGGGCCGGAAAAGAGTTGGCACGGATCAGACGTGCCATATAATTTTTGCATATCCAGAAGCATGCAAGCTGAATATGTTATCTTTACTTTAAATAAATGGCGGTATATGATGCTTCCCAATGAGCATAAGAAAGTTTTTTTAGACCAGAGCGAACAGAAAGTACAGGATCCGGACCACCGGCGTAAAATCAATTTTAATATTGATAAGTACAATGCCGCCGTACAGAAGGGGAAAAGTCAATTTGCACAGCTGCAAACAGCGCGTAAGCAAGCCAAAAACATCAAGTGGAGTGCTATTTCGCAATTGGATAAGTTATTAGAGCAGTTTGAGAAAAAGTTTCTTGAACGCGGAGGGAAGGTAATCTGGGCGGAGAATGCCCACGAAGCTAATGCTGCCATACTGGCCATTTGCCAGGAGAAGCGGGCCCGTACAGTAGTCAAATCGAAGTCGATGGTAACCGAGGAGCTACACCTTAACGCTTTCTTGGAAAGCAATGATATGGAGTCTATCGAAACCGATCTTGGTGAATATATTCAACAGTTGGATGGCGAACCGCCGTATCATATTGTTACCCCGGCTATGCATAAGAGCAAGGAAGATATAGCCGATCTTTTTCATCGCAAGCTGGGCGTTCCTGCCGGCTTATCACCGGCGGAACTTACGCAGGTTGCCCGGGAGCGGTTGCGGAAGAAATATGCCGAAGCGGAGATAGGAATTACCGGCGGTAACTTTTTAATTGCCGATATGGGCGCCGTCTGTATTACTGAAAATGAGGGAAATGCGCGCTTGGCTACTTCTTTTCCCAAAACCCATATTGCTGTAGTTGGCATTGAGAAAATATTGCCTTCCGTAAATGATCTCGCTTTGTTTTGGCCGCTGCTTGCTACTTTCGGCACCGGTCAGCTGCTTACGGTATACAACACAATCCTGATCGGCCCCCGGCAGGAAGGCGAAAACGACGGGCCGAGGGACATGTATGTTATCCTGTTGGACAATGGGCGTACCCGTCTCATGCGTAAGGAAGTGAGGGAATCCCTGTATTGTATCCGCTGTGGATCCTGCCTGAATGCCTGCCCGGTTTATAAAAACATTGGCGGGCATACATACGGCGCTACCTATAGCGGTCCTATCGGATCTGTCATCACACCCCATCTGGAAAGTATGGGTGAGTTTGGGCACCTGAGCTTTGCCTCAAGCCTTTGTGGTAATTGTACCGAGGTATGCCCCGTTAATATCAATATCCATGGTATGCTGTTGGAAAACCGGCAGATCTTTGTGGCGGAAAAGAATACCACTTTTGGGGAGCGAATGGCCTGGAAGCTGTTTAAGCGCGGTGTGCTCCATCGCGGACTTATGAACACAGCAAACGGGAAAATGAAAAACTTCGTGTTTGACAAGTTTTTTGACAAAGCCTGGGGTGCAAGAAGAGTAAACCCCGTATTCCCTCCAAAATCCTTTAACCAATTATGGAAAGAGCAAAAGAGAAGGCAGAAATAGCCCTATTTCCATTACTTTTGTACGTACCGAAATCGTTTGCGACAAAATGAACTTAAGAAAAACCATACGAGATAAAGGAGAGATACATACCTCCGCCCTTAATGATATACTTTTTATCCTCCTCTTTTTTTTCCTGATCATCGCTACACTAGCTAACCCTAATGTGGTCAAATTATCCATTCCAAAAGCAGCCAGCGATACCAAGGCCAAGCAAACGGTAGTTGTTTCTATCGACGAAAAGCAAGGTTTTTTTGTAGGTACACAACCTGTGACTCCGGAAAGCCTGCAACAGGCCCTGGCCGAAGCGCTGCAAAAGAGCCAGGATGCCGAACCTACTGTGGTGATCAATGCCGATAAGCAGGCTACCGCCGATAATATTGTGGCCGTAATGCGGGCCGCGCGACATTTGAATATGAAGACCGTACTTGCCGTAGAGAAGGAATAGTTTCGTTCTTTCCGTAGTTAGTGAGCCTGCTTTTCGTGGACTTTCCGTCATGAAATTTCTTGCTGCGCATCGTTTCGGACATTTATTCCCGTAGGCGCAGGGTAAAAAGGACAAGTAGCTTTGTCCTTTCATCTATTTTGTTATTTTTGTCCGTCTTATTTACAAAATATTACAAATGACCACAAAGTTTAAATCCGCCAATAACATCACAGGATGGGTAGTGTTTGCCATTGCCGCTTTTACCTACCTCTCTACCATGGAGGGTACCGCCAGCCTATGGGATTGTGGCGAGTTCCTGGCTACCGCTTACCGGCTGGAGGTAGCACACGCACCGGGAGCGCCATTGTATATGATCGTAGGTCGTCTGTTCAGCCTTTTTGCTGCCAGTAAAGAGCATGTAGCCGTTACAATCAATGCAATGAGTGCATTATGCAGCGCATTTACCGTGCTTTTCCTGTTTTGGACGATCACACACTTTGCACGTAAAGTATTTGCTACTACCGAGGATGAGTCCCTGGGTGGCAATCTGGTGGGCATCATGGGTGCTGGTGTGGTGGGCGCGCTGGCCTATACCTTTTCCGATACGTTTTGGTTTTCTGCGGTAGAAGGCGAGGTGTATGCCATGTCCTCATTTTTCACCGCCCTGGTATTCTGGGCCATCCTTAAATGGGAACATACGGCGGACCAACCCCATGCAGACCGTTGGCTGGTACTTATATTTTATCTGATGGGTCTTTCTATCGGTGTGCATTTGCTCAATTTGCTTACCATTCCTGCCATCGTGATGGTGTATTACTTTACACGGTATGACATTACATTAAAGGGAAGTGTACTGGCTTTTATTGTGGGTTGTGTTATCTTAGGTCTGGTGCAATTTGGGGTCATCCAGTATGTGCCCATCATCGCTTCCTGGTTTGAACTGCTATTTGTCAATTCTTTTAGCATGCCGTACAATTCAGGAGCTATAGCTTTCCTGCTTTTGCTGGCTGCCGCCATAGCTTTCCTGATTTTTTGGGCCAAGAAAAAAGGCAAGTATTTATTGCACCTGCTTTCCTTGTGTGTGGCGTTCATCATTATTGGTTACTCCAGCTACATCACTGTGCTGGTACGCTCACAGGCTGACGTGCCTATTGATATGGGTAATCCGGATAATGTAATGGCTTTAATTCCTTATTTGCAACGTGACCAATATGGTGCGCAACCAGTTGTATTCGGACCCGATTTTGATTCCCGCGTAACGGAAATAAAAGACGGACGCGCCATTTACGGAGCCGTGCCTAAAGACGGTAAAGACTATTATGAACTATTAGATCACAAGCCCGCTTATAAATACGATAAACAACGTTTCTTTCCTCGTATATGGAGCTTTAATGACCCTAATCACGGTAATTTTTACAGGGGTTACCTTGATCTTGGCCCTACGGAAGCACCCTCCTCATCCGATAACATCCGATTCTTCCTGGGCTACCAGGTCAACTGGATGTTCTGGCGCTACTTTATGTGGAACTATGCCGGGCGTCAAAATGATATGGAAGGGCAGGGTGAAGCGCATAATGGTAACTGGATATCCGGCGTAAAGCCTGTGGATCAGTTTCTGGGGAAAGGTAATATAGACGCCATGCCTGAAGCGTATCGCGACAGCCCTTCGCGTAACCAATATTATTTCCTGCCCTTCATCCTGGGGATAGCAGGCTTGGTGTACCATTTCAAGAAAGATAAGAAAGGTGCCGCAATCGTTACCCTATTGTTTTTCTTTACCGGTCTTGCTGTACAACTTTATATCAACAATACACCGCTACAGCCACGGGAGCGTGACTACCAGTACATCGCTACATATGCCTATGCCATCTGGATTGGTATCGGGGTGTTGATGCTCACCGACCTCTTGCGCAGGAAGGTGAAGGGAACAGCCCCGGCATGGATAGCTACGGCCGTGTGCTTGTGTGCCGTACCGCTGTTAATGGCAGCACAAAACTGGGACGACCATGACCGCTCGGAAAAGACGATAGCCCGCGATCATGCCATGAACCTGCTGAATAGTTGCGATAGTAATGCCATCCTCATTACCTATGCTGATAACGATACGTATCCTTTGTGGTACCTACAGGAAATCGAAGGTTATCGTACCGATGTAAGGGTAATTAACTATAACCTTTTAGGTACGGACTGGCAGAATGAGCAACTCAACTTTAAGGTGAACAAGGCCGCTGCTGTTCCCGTTATCTGGAAGCCGGGTCAGTATCGTGGTGCGAAGCTCAACTATATTCCGGTGGTAGAAGACCGCCGGCTGCCTAAGGACCGTTTTTTCGACCTGGAGGAAATCATTCATTTCTTTGCCGATGGGGAAAACCAGTTGGATACCCGTGGTGGTGGTAAAACCAGCTTTTTACCTACAAAGAACCTGATGATTCCTCTGGATAAGCAAGCCTTGATGCAATCGGGTCTGGTACAGCCTGAGGACAGCAGCCTCCTGCAACCCGAACTTCGTTTTGTCTTCAATAAAACGAATGCTACCAGGGCCGATCTTTCCCTCATGAATATCCTGGCGGGCCAGGCCAAAACAGGATGGACCCGCTCCATTTACCTGACCGAAGGAACGCCCAATCTGGGATTAGACGCTTATTTCCACGCAGAAGGTACCCTGCGTAAGTTTGTACCGGTAAATAAACCGAGCCTGGTTCCGGGTATGGCTCCCTTTACCGATCTTGATGAAAATATCAAATTGTTTAACGAGACCTTTGTCTTCGGAAAAGCTAATGGGAAGCAGGTGTATTATGATGAGAAGAATCGCTTGTTGTTTCTGGTATATCGTCAGAATATAGCCGAGCTGGCACTGAACCTGGTGGCCGCCGACCGTAAGGAAGATGCCGTGAAGGTATTGGACAATTTTATGGCTAAGGTTTCGGAAAGCAGCCTCTCCTATAATATTCATCCCTACGACCGGAGTATGATTATGGTACTGGATGCTTATTTCAAAGCCGGAGCCCTGGATAAAGCACGCACATATAGCGAGAAGTTCATCACCAATGTCCAGGATGAAGTGAAATATTTCCACAGCCTGCCTTCATCCAGGCAGGGTGGTACCGATGCGGGTTTCATCCAGGCTAATCTTGCTATGTTGAATTACCTGGTGGGTGCGGCCAGTCAGGCCGGCGATACCACCAGCGCCGGAAAGTGGATGCAGCAGTTGCAGGCTATGGATGCCGGTCTGGGTGGACTGTTGCAGGTGCAGCAATAGTGGTGCCGGAGAAATATTCTTTTAAAATAATTGAAAATGAGGCTGTCAAGAATCGTTCATGGCAGCCTCATTGCCTTTATGGCGGTTCTTTTCTTATTTCCCGTGAAAAACAGGATTCCTTTTTTCTAAGAAGGCGGCAATGCCTTCG